>NZ_JANFYZ010000013.1 GCF_024460775.1 Desulfovibrio desulfuricans
CACCTTGCCTTTTCATTCAACTTTGAGGGTGTTGCACTTGCAAGTTGAATCCGCCACTACAAAAGAGCTCATTGCAAAAAATTTTCCATCCGCAGACTAAGCGTTCCACACAACTTCCATAGACATGCTGCACGGAGCTTTTTCTGGACTTTTCATAAAAAGAAAAAATATTTCAAATATGCTCCATATTCTGTTGAATTCTGGAGGATTCGCTCGTAAATCACTTAGCACAACAAGCAAATCAAACATGCTTGCTGAAGGTGGCGTAAGTACACTTGCAACAGCAAGCTACACCGCAAGATGCGCTTGGCTGCTCACCAATGGAGCAATAATTGAAAAAAAAGCTCTACATAAAATTGTTGCGCATCAGACAGCGCATGGGCATATTCTGGCCGCTGATGATCAACGGCACAGTACTCTTTGTTATATTTATACTTGGCAGCCTTGGGTATAAATATGTTGAAGGTTGGTCGCTGTTTGACGGTTTTTACATGGTGCTTATCACCCTTTCAACAATCGGATTCGGCGAAATACACCCCCTGAGCGAGCAGGGAAAGCTGCTTACCAGTGCTGTTATTATTTCTGGCGTAGTATATTTTGCGCTTCTCATTGGTTATTTTGTGCAATTGGCTTCAGAAGGACGCGTATTTCAAATGATGCGGAGGCGCAGAGTGGACAAGGCAATTGCGGCACTTTCCGGCCATTGCGTTTTGTGCGGTTTTGGCTTGGTGGGCCGGGTTGTGGCCGCTGAACTGGCCGCAGACGGCGTTGACGTGGTGGTGGTTGAAACCGATGACAAAAAGGCAGAAGAAATCGAGAGCGCGGGCTATTTTCTTGTGCTTGGCGATGCGACATCAGACAGCGTCATGATGCGTGTCGGGCTCGACAGGGCAAAGGCTCTTGTGGCTTCAATGTCCAACGACCCCGCCAACGTGTATGTGGTGCTCTCTGCCCGGGCCATGAACCCCGATCTCTACATTGTTTCACGCGCCAGCGACAATCGCCACATCAGCAAGCTCAAAACCGCAGGGGCCAACCGGGTCATACTGCCGCACATGATCGGCGGACAGTCCATCGCCCAAGCCATTCAGCGGCCCCTGGTGGAATCCTTCATGCACCGCAGCAACACCAACGATGAAGTGCTGCTCGATGAGTTTCTGGTTTCGGATACATCGCCTCTTGTGGGCAAAAGCCTGGCGGAAGCTGCCCTGACCAGATCGCATGATGTTATCATCCTCGCCATTAAAAGCCAGGATAGCCCCATTTTGCAAAAAACCAGGGCTGACACGGTAGTTCAGGCGGGTGATGTGCTGCTTGTGGCTGGATCAAAAATCCATCTGCAAGGCCTCAATGAAATGATGTAGCACCACACATCCCTTGCCGAGGCAGAAGACCGCGCAAGCTGAGCGGCCTTCTGCCAGAGTATCCCGCTAACCCTGATTTTTCATGTCGCGGATAAGCCCCTGAAGTACCTGAGATTGCTGTGCCAAATCCGCCACTGCCTTTGCCGCCTGCTCCATGGCCTGCGCTGTTTCTGACGAAATTGTGGCAACCTGCTCCACCGAATGATTGATCTCCTCGCTGGCTGCCGACTGTTGTTCGCTGGCCGTGGCTATGGACTGCACCTGATCGTTGACCAGGTGCACATTTTCCAGAATCTGCTTCAGCGATTCGCCGGAACGGATTGAAAGTTTTGTGGCTTCTTCGATGGATTCTGCAGACTTATCCACATTATCAATATTCTTTTTTGTGCCTTCCTGAATACCTCTGATGGCCTGCCCCACTTCTTGCGTTGCAGTCATGGTTTTTTCAGCAAGCTTGCGCACTTCATCGGCCACCACGGCAAATCCGCGCCCTGCATCACCGGCCCGTGCAGCTTCAATGGCGGCATTGAGCGCCAGGAGGTTTGTCTGGTCGGCAATATCGGCGATAACACTCATAATCTGGCCGATACCTTCTGCCTGCTGGCCCAGAGCGTTCATATCTTCCATGATGGACAGCGACTGTTCATGCACAGATTCTATGCCCTTGACGGCATCACTGACTATTTTTGCGCCTTCAAGCGCCTGCGTCTGCGCCTGACTGGAGACGTCCGCCGCCTGCTGCGCATTTTTTGCCACCTCAAGCACGGTGGCGTTCATTTCTTCCATAGCCGTAGCTGTTTCCCGCACACGGCTCGACTGTTCGTCCGCCCCACGGCTGGACTGCTCAATCTGGGCAGACAGCTCCTCCGATGCAGAGGTGACTATTTCAACAACGCCCTCGAGCTGCCGGGCCGCCTGCAGCATGCCCTCTGCCTTGGCTCGTTCCGCCTGCTTCCGTGCTGCTTCTGCCTCAAGGGTGGCCTGCTGGGCGCGTTCAGATTCTTCTCTGGCTTCCTGACTCTTTTGATCGGCCTCGGCTATTTTTCCCTTGAGGGCTGCAACCATTTGCTTCATGGCGCCAAAAACGCCAATTTCTTTCCGGCTGGGATTAAACTGCGCGTTCAGGTCGCCGCCAGCGATGCGCAGGGCAAGGTCAGCAAGCGATGCAGGTTCATCACCAAGCTGGTGGAGCATATTGCGGGCAAGCAGGTAGCCAAGGCCAAGGCCAAGCAGCAAGGACACCACAACCCCCGCCATGGTAATATTTCTGGCTAGTATAAAATCCGCCTTGCTTTGCTGGCTGACTTTCTGGGCATAAGCAATCTTTGTATTAACAACATCCTGAATCGTCGCTGCAAGATTGCGCGTTTTTTCTCTGCCTGTAGTCAAGGACATCTCTTGCGCCTTGGCTTTCATAGCCGGGTCTGTGGTTTTTCCCAACTCGACTGTCTTATTGTGAACGTCCCGCCACTCCTTGACCACGCCAGACATCTTTGAAAGGATCGCTTGCCCCTCTGCTGAAACAAAATATTTTTTTATTTCCCCAAGATAGTTATCAAGAACAGCGTATTCATCCGCAAGCGATTTGAGCTGTTTTTTGCTTTCTTCGTCCGTGGTACTTATGATGAGGTTTTTTTCTTCACGGACAATACGCAGCACGCTGATGTTTATGGATCTCGCTATATCAAGCCCTCGCATATGAATTGAATACAGCTCATCAACATCATTAGATATATTGCTCAATTCCCTTACGCTAAATGCTCCTACGCCAACTGTAAATAATGAAAGCAACAAACTTAACCCAAACAGTTTTTGCATAGTTGAAATTTTAGACATGTTCGTTCCTTCCTTGTTGTGTGTGCATCATAAAGCGTGAACCAGTCACTCGCCCCCACAAAATCGGCATTATTATATATTCGGCAATCACAAATATACGCTTAGGGGAATTTTTTAAAAACGTACCTTATCTAAAAACATATTTTAAGTAGTTTTTAGATTTAAAATAGAAAATGATACAATTATAAAAAAGTTTTATTAATTATTCGTCTAAATTTTCAGCAATATAATCGATATGAAAGTATCGGCTATCCAAAAAAAATTTTCCCCACCAAGCCCTGCAGTCCCTTTTGCAAATACAACACTTGCGCATCTTCCATATTCAATTACACTTTACAACACAGCACCACACCAGACTCTCATGTTTACTATAAAAAATTTGACACGACATAGACTACTTGACGATAAAATTTACAAATATTTCTTCCACAACATCGTATAATAGAGAATAAATTATTTTTTTATCAGAACAAAATTGTTAATTAAGTTTGACAATGACATTACCAAAATGATTCGTACATGTGTCGTCACAGACAGTACTGCTTGGCAGTCAACTGTAACAAATATCTAGACCAGTTTATTAAAACTGAGCTAAATACCAAACAGATACCTGCAGCGCACGATACTGGATACGATCAGTTCCCTTGCCCCTCTTCCTGCCAGCAGGCAGCCACGTACAACGGCACTTTGCCCTGTGATGAGCCCCCATGAAGAACATCCAGAAAGTCATGAAAAAAATTTCAGGCATCGCCGCATGCTCTAGCCTGGCGATACTGCTGACCGCCTCCCTTATTCTTCCGCAGGTTGCCCTTGCCGCTGTAATTGCGGATGGCGACTACCTCATTCAGATGGCAGACAGCGATCTGGCAGTAGTTTCCAGCGGCATGACCGTGAGGGAGCGGGTTACACTCGGACAGAACGAGCAGGCGGGCATCTGGCGCTTTGAGCACCTCGCCAACGACAACTACAAAATTATTGCGCCCAAGCTGGCAATGGTTCTGGATTCATCTGAAAGCAAAAAATACAATGGAGTTCCCACCATCATATTTCCTTGGCATGGCGCCAAAAATCAGCGATGGAAGGTCATTGAAAAAGGGGAATTATACAAGCTTATCAATCAGGAAACAGGCCTCGCCCTTGACCTTAAAGGCAATGTGCAACGCGTGGGAACGGTTTTTCAGGGATACACGGAGAACGCATCACGCGGGCAGCTCTTCCGCCTGACGCCAATGGGCAGACAAAGCCCGCCAACAAAGGCGCGCGACGGTCAAGAAAAGGAACCGCTTGTTAAATCATTCAGCAACGGGCCTGCGGGGCAGTAGATTAGCCCAGAGAACAAACTCTGCCGCCGCTTGCCTGCGCCAGCCTGCGAAGGAAACGCCCGACAGCGGGGATAGCTGGCGCACATGGCAAGAACGGCGCGACACGTCAAGTCAAGACAACAGCACCGCTGCACAATATTCAGGCGGGAACGAACAGATGCATTTTGTGAAGGCGAAGGGAATTTTATCCGCTAAAAATGGCATGAACATCTATCGCGGATGTTCGCATGGATGCATCTATTGCGACTCGCGCAGCGCTTGCTATGGCATGGAGCATGAATTTGAAGATATAGAAGTTAAAGAAAACGCCATAGAACTTCTTGAGAGCGCGCTTCAGCGCAAACGCAAAAAGTGCATGATTGGCACAGGTTCCATGACGGATCCCTATATCCCGGCTGAAATGGAAATCGGGAATGTGAGAAGGGCTTTGTCGCTGATACATGAGTACGGTTTTGGCTTTACCGTGATCACAAAGTCAGATCGAATATTGCGCGACCTCGATCTGCTGCAAAAAATTAATGAAAAGACCAAGTGCGTTGTTCAGATAACCTTGACCACACACGATGAAGAGTTGTGCAAAAAGCTGGAACCCAACGTAAGCACCACAAGGGAGCGCTTTAATGTGCTGCTTCGCTTACGCGATGCCGGGATCCCGACTGTGGTATGGCTTTGCCCCATTCTACCGTTCATCAATGATACAAAAGAGAATATTGCAGGGATCTTGGAGTATTGCGCCGAGGCAAGGGTGCGCGGCATCATCAACTTTGGCATGGGAATGACTCTTCGCCATGGAAACCGGCAATACTTCTATAGCCAGCTTGATCGTCATTTTCCCGGAATGAAGGAAAGATACATTCGCACCTACGGAACGCAATACATATTGAGTAGTCCGAACAACAAATACCTGATGGACTTTTTCCGGCACTACTGTTCGCAGCGTGGCATCATGCATGAGCCTGAGCAAATTTTTCAATACCTGAGTACGCTAGAAGAAAAGCAGGCCTCCAAGCAACTGAGCCTCTTCGGGTGATGTGCTGCATTCTGTGACTATGCAGAAATAAAAGCCATGATGCGTTTGCGTGTTCGCGTGCTGAAACTGGCAGAACAACAACGGAGTTTCGGTTCACCGCACCTGCATGAATTATTGCATCGCGAATTGTTCGTGCAGAACCACAAGCTGGCAGAGCAGATTACAACACCGAACGGGTGGACAGCAGTCTGGACACTGCATCCCCAACGAAGTACATAAGGACATCCACAATTTTGATGAAACCTATCCGAAGAAAGAAGAAAGCAAAAAGGCGCTGCAAAGCACAATCACCTCTATCTTAAGCTTGTCGCCAAACGGTTCAACATATCAGGATCACCCTTCGGGTGTGTTGGCTGAAATTCTTGCACAGGCAGAGCATAATAAACCGGCAATTTTCAGCCTGATGCAAAATGCATCAATCGGGGCTTGCCCCCCATAGCACCTGTGATTCCATTCGCCTGCGCTGCGGGCGTAAAAGATCACGACATCCTGCCACTAACAAGCACTGGAGTGCGGTACCCAGCACTAACGGAGCATCTGCACATGACCATGCCAACATCCCTGCCGCTTGATTGCGAAGAACTGCCAATTTACCCCATGCCCACTGCAAATCAATTGCGCATGGTGGAAGAAAGCGGCCTGTTTGACGAGACATGGTACCGCCGTTGCTACCTGATGGGCAGAACCGCCACCATGCCCCCGCTTGTGCATTATATGCAGTTTGGACCGCGCAAGGGCTATCAGCCAAACAGACACTTCATGCCGCTGAACTATCTGAGATTTCACCCGGAAGCACTGACGCAAAACATCAATCCGCTGCTGCACTATATACAAAACTTCAGACAGGTGACCGAACTGTCATCGCAAACAGATATTGATTTTCACCAGATTTACCATTGCGGCGGATTTGGTGGGAATGAAAGCTGCTCAGGCACAGGGTCATCACTACGGCAAACTGCAACATTGCGCCCAGAGCTGCAAAAAATCTTTCTCAAATATACTATCAAAAGTGTTTTGGACGTTCCCTGTGGCGACTGCAATTGGATTTCTGCAATGGATTTTACAGGTATCACATATACCGGAGGAGATATCGTTGAGGATTTGATAGAGAACAATAAAATTAAATTGGGCAGAGGGTTTTCATTCCTGGTGCTTGATTTGTGCCGTGGGCCGCTGCCAGCAGCAGACATGCTGCTGACACGAGACTGCTTTGTGCATTTGAGCTTTGAGGAAATTTTTAAGGCTCTGGCCACCATAAAGAACAGTGACATCAACTATTTTGCCGCCACAACATTTACCAATTGCACAAAAAATTACGATCTGGACCAGATCACCCGCTGGCGCCCCTTGAACCTGTGCCTGCCGCCCTTCAACCTCCCCGCCCCTTCTGACCTGATCAACGAAAACTGTACGGAGAATGCCGGTCAGTACCAGGACAAATGTCTGGCAATATGGGAAGTGACGCAACTGTAGAATATACGGCGAGCTACTTGCGACAACTGCGTGCTGTGCCGCGGGCGCAGAACCATTCACATCCGGCACCCCAAAAGCCTGCCACGCTAAACACGCCTTTGACTCAGTTTTACTATCACATTGAAATACTACAAAGTTAATATATTGCATTGATATTTTTGTCAGCGCATTCCACAAAAGTGTACATTTAAAAAAATAGCAATGAAGCAGATCATCCAATAGCCAGCCAATTACCAAATCACACGCTGATCGCCTACACTTTCTTAACGTTGCGCAACAATTGTGAAATTCTGTAAATCACACCTTTGCGATCCCATTCAACGCAAGAAAGGGATAGTTAAACTTTCGTCTAACTATCCCTTTCTTGGATAAATGGTCGGAGCGAAAGGATTCGAACCTTCGACCCCCTGCTCCCAAAGCAGGTGCGCTACCAGGCTGCGCCACGCTCCGAAAAAAAACCCGCGCCGTTGCGGCGCGGGAAAATTGTGGGGCGAAAGATGGGACTTGAACCCACGGCCACCTGGGCCACAACCAGGTGCTCTACCTACTGAGCTACTTCCGCCACGGGAAAATTCTTATAAGCAGGTTATTTTAGTTTGGCAAGCATTTTTTCCACATAGCTTCATCTGGATTTTATCTAGAAAAGTAACTACACTTGCATCCGCTGCTTGGCTTGGCGGCAAAATACCCGCCAGCCAGGCCATTTGCCCGCCTCGCAAGCCATGGATATCGCATCTGTGATTCAGGCGCTTCCGGCACGTCAGGCGTCAAACATTTTTTCGGGGACACTCCATGGACAAACTGGTTATTGAAGGCGGCGTTCCGCTTACTGGCGGCATTGAGGTCAGCGGCTCCAAAAATGCGGCCTTGCCCATTCTTTTTGCCTGCATTCTGCTGTCAGAGCCGGTCACCATCACCAATGTGCCCAACCTGCGCGATATACATACCACAATCAAGCTCCTGAACATGTTGGGCTGCACCTGCGAATACAACGATCATCGGGTACAGGTGCAGCCCGGCAATTTACTGCCGGAAGCTCCATATGACCTGGTGCGCACCATGCGCGCCTCTGTTCTGTGCCTCGGCCCGCTGCTGGCCCGCATAGGTCAGGCGCGTGTGGCCCTGCCCGGCGGCTGCGCCATTGGGGCGCGCCCCGTAGACCAGCACCTCAAGGGTCTGGAGCAGATGGGCGCCAGCTTTCAGCTTGAAGAAGGTTATATCATTGGCCGCTGCCGCCAGCTCAAGGGCGCGCACATATCTTTTGACATGCCCACAGTGGGCGGCACGGAAAACCTGCTCATGGCCGCAGCTCTTGCAGATGGCGAGACCGTGCTTGAAAACGCCGCCCGTGAGCCAGAAATTGTTGACCTCGCAAACTTTTTGCGGGCCTGCGGCGCAAAAATCGAAGGGCACGGCACGTCCGTTATCCGCATTCAGGGCGTTACCTCCCTGCACGATGGGGAATACCCCGTCATGCCCGACCGCATTGAGGCGGGAACCTTCCTCGTGGCCGCGGGCATTACCGGCGGCGAGCTGATGCTGCGCAACTGTCCTTTCAAGGATCTTGAAGCCGTCATTCTCAAGCTGCGCAGCATGGGCATGGAGATCACCAACACCCCCGAGGGCGTGTTGGCGCGTTGCGCTGGCCCCCTGCGCGGCACGGATGTGAAAACCCAGCCCTACCCAGGCTTTCCCACAGACATGCAGGCCCAGCTTATGGCGCTCATGTGTCTTGCCGAAGGGGCCAGCGTTGTGGAAGAAAGCATTTTTGAAAACCGCTTCATGCACGTGCTTGAGCTCATGCGCATGGGCGCGCAGATCAAGGTTTCCGGCCACACGGCCATGGTGCGCGGCGTGCAGAAGCTCACCGGCGCGCCGGTGATGGCCTCCGATCTCCGCGCCAGCGCATCCTTGGTTCTGGCAGGTCTTGCGGCCAAGGGCGTCACCGAAGTGCGGCGCATCTACCACCTCGACCGTGGCTATGAGAGCATTGAACACAAACTGAATGCCGTTGGCGCGCGTATCCGCCGCGAGAAAGAATAAAAATCGTTCAGCTCCTTTTGCGGTTGCGCCATGCTGGCTGCCAGCAAAAACGAGCTGAACGTCTACGTTAAGACGCTTCGCCCGCAACGCGGGTTTCAGGAGGATTCCATGAAACGACTGGCGCTTCTACTGCTGCTGCTTTGCGTCACCTTGCTCAACGGTTGCGCATACACCGGCTATTCCATTTATGACGACCAGCGCCTGATGGGTACCATGTCGGACGACAAGGAACTCTCTGCCAAGATCAAGACGGCCCTGCTGGACGAAAGCTTCTCCGGCGGCTGGTCTGTTGCGGTATACAGTTTTTACGGCCATGTCTTCCTTGTGGGCGAAATACCCGACACCATGCAGGGCAAGGCTGTGACCATAGCCAACCGCTACAAACCCCGCTCGGTCACCACGCACTGGTTTACCCCCGCCACCAGCGACACCAGCAACTTTGTGCTGGCCACCAAGCTGCGCAAAGACCTTATTGCAACCAAGGGGCTTTCTTCCACCCGCATAGATACGGAAGTGAACTCCGGGCGTGTGGTTCTGCTTGGCGTGGTAAGGGATGATGCGGAAAAGCAGCTCGCCATCCAGGCCGCACGCGGGGTTGGTGGCGTGACCGGCGTAACAAGCTACCTCATGTTTCCCCAAAAGGCGGGCCAGCTTGATAATATGCAGCCAGAACACGCCACCGGCGTGAGCCCCATGGACGGCAGCATGGAACCCTCCGGCAGCCCAAGCAGCACGCCGGTTCCCAGCGGAGCAAACAGCTCCGGTGGTTCGGGCGATGTGGAGTCGCGCGAGCTGCCCTAGACCCGGCGCAGGCCGCTGATAATTCCAGATCCCCGCAACTGGCAGCTACGCCTCCCCTCCAGCGCATTCCCCTTTGAAATAAAAAGCTTACCGGTGAAAAAGTTCGCCGGTAAGCTTTTTGCGTTTAGATCGCAGAAAGACCCGCCCTAGACGCGAGTCCATGCGCACAATTTGCGCATGGCAAGAAATTTTGCAGCCGCATCGCGCTGCGCTCTAAACCGCACCTGATTGATCTGCAACGCATTTTTTACAACCAGCGCCACAATATCCGCATCAAGCTGCCTGTTCTCCGCCATGGCCGACATACAGGCAACCACGCGGGTCAGTTCCATGCCGCCCCGGTACGGGCGGCTCTCTGTCAAGGCGGTAAACACATCAGCCACAGCCATAACGCGCATTGGCAAGGTGAGCTTTGCTGCTCCCAGACCATACGGATACCCTTTTCCATCAAGCCTTTCGTGATGCATCCCGGCCCAATCGCACACGCAGTGAAAACCGGGGATTGAATCAAGAAGCTGTATCCCAATCTCGGCATGCTGCTTTATTTCATGCCGTTCTTGATCAGAAAGCGACCCAGGTTTCTCAAGAATATCCACAGGAACCGCCAACTTGCCTATGTCGTGCAAGAGCCCTGCAATGTAGATCGTCAGGTAATCTTCGCTTGATGCCAGACCAGTCAGCTTGAGTATTTCCTGCGCAGTGTGGGCAACGCCGTGTGAATGCGTTGCAGTGAACGGACTTTTTGAGTCAATAATCTGAGAAAACAGATCGCACAAAATCAAGAGATTTTTGGTTGAAAGAATGTCTTTGCAAAATTCATTGCTCAAATACGCATTCATCGCCCTGGATGATTGATATGCAGCAATAATGGTTTTGTTTTCTGCCAGTTTTGCAAAGGCATCACGCCAAATGGATGAGAAATTGTCCGCTTTCTCAAGCATCGCCGCTGCCAGATGGTGAAATTCCACCTCTGGATGGGCGAGCATTTCAGCATCAACCGCATCAGCAAAATAAATGCAGTTTGCCGCTATGGCGTTATCTTCCTGCGGGTTCAGTTCGTTCCACGGAGTCTTTCTGAGCAGAACCATGTTGCAGACATCTTCAGGAAGCTTGGCTGTTCTGCAAAATACCCAGCCAGCCACGCAGTAGTCTTCTTTTTCAAAAACAAAATTGGCCAGGCCATCCTTCAGCGGGATTGTCCCTATCTCATGCAGCATGCTGGCAATAAGCAGGTATTTTCTTTCCTGATGATCCAGGCCGCAATGCCCTGCTAACACCTGCGCCAGATAGGCCACACGCAGGTTGTGTTCTGTCAGCTTTTTGCAAACAAGCCCAAGCGCCCGCGAAAAACCAGAAAGCAAACTGTAAAGGCGAACTGACTCCATTGGCACCACTCAAGCTAGAGGAGAGAATTTCAGCAAGGTATTTCCGACGCTAACAATCGCGCCGCTTGCTTTTTTTGCAAAACGGGCAGGCAAAGCGGCATCTTTGAGGAGAGAACAAAACCAGCCTGAAGAAGACAAAAAGCTGGATTGATAAGCGAAGCAGTTTTCTGCTTTCAGATGGCGGAGGTGCACCATACGGCGGCGCACCTCCGCAGCAGGCAATGTTCAGCACTCTGGCAAATTGATCCCAATAATCCTTGCAGACCTAGCCGTTGCGCATCTCAGAAATAAGACTTGCAAGCTTGCCCGCCTGCACGGCCAGATCGCTTACGGCCTTGGCAGCTTCGGCCATTCCCTCGGCTGTCTGGCGCGACATTTCATTAACTTCAATGATTGTCTGGTTGATTTCTTCGCTGGCGGCAGACTGTTGCTCGCTGGCAGTGGCAATGGCGTTGGCCTGATCGGCTGTAACATCTGCGGTGACAACAATTTCGCTCAGGGCCTGCCCGGAGAGGCTGGCGCTCTCTGTAGCAGTATTGACCTGCTCGACGGCGTTATCCATTGAAACAAGGCTTTTCGTGGTACTTTCCTGAATGGAGCGGATAACCCGCCCAACATCTGTTGTTGAAGCCATGGTTTTTTCTGCAAGCTTGCGCACTTCGTCCGCCACCACGGCAAATCCGCGCCCTGCCTCGCCTGCCCGCGCCGCTTCTATGGCAGCATTGAGGGCCAGCAGATTGGTCTGATCGGCGATATCGGAAATGACCGTCATGATCTGTGAAATATCCTGCGCATGCCCATTCAGTTGCGCCATGTCATCTTTCAACTCCATCGAGAGGCGGTGCACAAGCTGGATACTCTCCAGCGAGTTGCCCACAATCGTGGCCCCGTGCTCGGCCTTCGCCTTGGTTTCTGCCGATGCGGATGAAGCAGCGCCAGCATTTTTTGCAACTTCCTGCACGGTGGCATTCATCTCGTTCATGGCTGTGGCTGCTTCACCCAGCCGCTGGGCAGTTTGCACTGCGCCCCTGTCGGCCTGTTCTATCTGGGCAGAAAGTTGCGTTGAAGCAGAGCTGACCGCATGGGCTACTTCTTCCAGTTGCGCTGCCGCCACAAGCATTGCGCTGGATTTTGACTGGGCAATCTTGCCGGATTCTTCTGCATTGCGCATGGCCTCTGTGGCCTTTGCAGCCTGATTCTGGGCGTTCAGCGATTCATTGTGCGCCTTCTCCATATGGGCTTTGAGCGATTCAACCATTGAAACAATTGAATCATAGACGCCAATTCTGGCACTGCCGTCAGCGATTTCATAATCACCATCAACAACGCGGCGGGCCAGCGAATTCAACTGCCCAGGATCTTTGCCCAACTGCCGCATAACACTGCGCGTCAGCAGGTAGGTAATTATTATGCTGATGACGACTGCAATCAGGCTGAGCACCAAACCTGTATTTTTTGCCATTATGCCAAGCGCTATGGCATCAAGCATATTTTCCTTGCTGCTCCGGGTCGTCAGGTTGACAAGCTCCGCGTAGACAGGGGCAAGCTTACGAAACTGGGGGCCATATTCTGCGGAAAACAGGGCAGTTGCCTCATCAAATTTTCCTTCAGCAACAAGCTTTGTCGAATTTCTCCTTACAATTCCCATGTCTGCGGAAATATCGTCAATCTGCCGGATCAGTTTTTTTGCCTGCGCAGCAATGTCGCCATCAAACAACGCTGTATATTCAATATATCTTTTTTGATCTTCGGCGATTTTTTGTAAGGATTCTTTGATTGCTGAGTCATACCGCGCAGCGGCTGAGGCTTCGCGTGCAAGGAGCATTGTTGTTAGATTTGCTCTCACTGTCCAAAAGTTTAGATGCATATCACCAACAGCTATAACAGCAGGAATATATGCCTTATCAACATCATCGATACTTCCATTTAATTTTGAAGTACTGATTATTGATGATGTTGAAATCGCCAGAATCACAACAATCATGCCAGCAAATGACAAGATAAGTTTTGTGGACAACCGCATATTTTGATCCCCGCATCGCGTGCACGTTATTTTTACTGCCCAAAGGGGCATGACCTCACGTCAAAATCTCCAGTCTGCCTTTTTTATTGATGATAATGCTGCATATACATGGACAATAAGATGTATTTCAGCGATATCGACCCGAGCACTATATAAATATATGTACAGGCTCAGCTCACGTCACACCTCTTCATAATGCGCCATTGAATAACTTTTCCTACTTTAATGCGCTATGTCATCAATACTGATAAGTAAAATAGTATTTTTGCATGCCGCATGCATACCGCAAATATATGAGTTTAACATTGATTCAACCATTTTCCTGACATATACTGTCATGTAAAAAGGCTTATGCACTATGGAATATTGTGCGAAAAATTTCCTAATGCAAAAAAATCTGGATAAAACATTCTACGTTTCAATTTGATGCTTACTTATTGATGGCCACACTCTCAACTGCAAAGACAAGCGCTTGATGCACCAGGTACAACCATGGAAATAAGACATCTTAAGACATTAATGATGGTTGCATCTGCAAGGAGCATTTCAAAAGCATCACACTTATTACACCTGTCTCAGCCATCTGTGACAAGAATAGTGCAAGAAATAGAGACTATTGTAGGATCCCCACTGTTTTCCAGAACAAAAGATGGCATGATTCTCACAAATGATGGAAAAAAATTCTACAAACTCGCCACAAAAATCACCTCGTCGCTTCATAAAACTATATCTGATCTAAAAAATTCACATAAAAAATGCGTTATAAACATTGGATTTTGTCCAAGTATTATGATTTTTGACCTCATTGAACAATTGCGCTACGCAAATTTTAGCATGGATTACATCAGATTTCATGAATTCAATACAAAAAGACAGCTTATAGCGCTAAAGAACAATCAGATTGATATTTCAATCACACGGGGTGCGGACACAGCCCACAGTGAAGGCCTTGAGCAAATAACGCTGCATAAGGCGGAGCTTTTCGCGGTCATTCCGGCTGCGCATCGGCTTTCTGGAAAAAAGACGCTCAATCTGGACGAGATGAAAGACGACCAGTTTGTAACACTGTCTGAAAAGTTCTTTCCATTTTACAACAGCACCATGACTGCCATATGCAAAAATGCCGGGTTCATTCCGCGCATCGGTTTTAGTGCCAATGGATACGTCGCCGCACTGGCAACCATTGCAGCAGGATCCTGTGTGGGGATTTTTCCACGCGGAATTGTCAATTCAATCATACCTGGCTATGTATATATCCCCATACGAGCCAGAGATAATTTCATTGATATAACCTGCTATTTGCGGAAGGGCGAAAACAGAAAAGAAGTCATCGACATTATATCAATAATTCGCAATCAATTCTGCAACTTTGGACTGTCAGATATATAACAAAATTATTATTTTCATATCTCTGAATCATCCACGCCAGATGGGCAAAATGTTGAATGCCGCCAGAATACGGCTTTTCCACCATCCACTCCCCATTAGCGGCAGCCTCACAAAAAAATGCTGCCCAGGATCAATCATGACCATCCGGCCAGCTACCACCGCTGACATCGGCGACCTTATTAACGAGAATGAATGCACGTGGATTGCGAGGCGGAAGGCGTGAGTATGGGCTTTGCCGTTGCGGATGCGGAAGACGGCAGCGTTTTTGCGCTTTTTGTGCGCCCGGAGTGGGAGAATAAAGGCGTGGGCAAGCAGTTGCTGGAGAAGCTGGAGGCCTTTTTGCCTGCCCGGCATGAAATGATGTGGCTCGAAACAGATGGAAGTAGCCGCGCCGCTGGATTTTATGCTCACCTGGGGTGGACACGCGCGGCAGAACTGGAAAACGGCGATGCCCGTTTTGAAAAAAGGCGTTAACTATCGGCTGAATATTATATTTTTTTATCAGCCCGCTCCAGCAGCTTCTCGCCCATGCGGCGCAAAACCGGGTTCGGCTCGACTTCAAAATCTTTCCAGTCGGCATCGGCGTAAGCCAGCAAGGCGCCCACAACGTCCAGCGCTTCTTCCGCGCTGTCAACCCATCCGCTGACAGCCCCGTGCAGCATCAGCCCCGGCCCTTCCAGCGGGCCGCGAATACCCAGCACAGGGACTCCAGCCCCGGCGGCCAGCCCCACCTCCACCCCGGCATCCTGCCCGGAAGCACCGTAATAGATGACCATATCCGCCGTCAGGCAGGCACTGTGGCAAAAGGCGTACACCTCGCCGCCGTCACGATCGGTATCCATCCAGATGCGGCGTTCGGCGGGGGTCAACCCTGGCGGGGGCACGGCTTTGTCTGTCCAGTCCAGCATGCAACAGCCCATATTCCGCAGTTCGCGCCCCAAAAGGCGCACGCCGTGCTTGTGTTTGAAAGACCCGGCCACATAGATGGTCAATACAGACATATACCCGAATTCCTTTTACAAATACTGGCAAACACACCCTGAAGGGCAATCAGCTACGGCTAAAACTCTATGCCCGGCGCAGCCTTGACTCCTGTACGCCAGGGGTGCTTGATTTCAGTCATGGAGGTCACAAGGTCTGCAGCATCCACCAGCCACTCAGGCGCACTGCGGCCAGACAGCACCAGATGGCAATCCCTGGCGCGAGCCAGCGCCATGAGCTCTTCCAGCTCCTGCTGTTCAAGAATCCCGGCGCTCAGGGCATACAGGGCTTCATCCAGAACCAGCATGTCGGCCTGCTCAAGCTGCTCATGCGCCCAGCCGAGCACCCTCAGAGCGGCCTCACGGTGCGCGGGGCGCTCTGCATCGGTACGCAAAAAACCCAGCCCTCCGGCAAAAAAGCGCTCTCCCAGCAGTTTGGCAAGCATGGCCTGCTCGCCCGCCTGCCCATCGCGCTTCATAAACTGCCCAAAGGCCACAACCATATTCTGCCCCAGGGCACGCACGGTCTGCCCCACGCAGGCGCTGGTTTTTCCTTTGCCGTCACCTGTATACACAAGAATCATTATTTCCAGACTCCCGGGATCTGCACGCCGCACTTGGGGCACTTGCCTTCTGCGCCCCGCACCCGCGTGTCGTATCCGTTCCGTTCAATAACCAGCGCATTGCATTCTGGACAAAACGTATTGCTGCCCAGAGGGCTGCGCGTGTTCCCTATATAAACGTAATTCAGGCCAGCCTCGCGCCCGATGCGCCAACAGGCTTCAAGTGTTGCCAGCGGCGTGTCCGGATGGTCGATCATCAGGTGCGCGCCGTGAAACCCCGTCACATGCCATGGAGTATCCGGCCCCAGCTCGTCGCGAATAAAAGCCGCCAGCGCTTCCATCTCCGCCTGCCCGTCGTTGAGACCGGGGATGACAAGGGTTGTGACCTCAAGCCACCAGCCAAGCTTCTTGATGGCTTTCAGATTCTCCAGCACAGGCTGAAGGTGCCCGCCGCAATATTTGCGGTAAAAGGCCTCGCTGAACGACTTCAGATCCACATTGGCGGCGCAGATGCACCGGCTGAGGGCCGTCAGGCAATCCTTGGACATATAGCCGTTGGTCACAAGCACGCTGCGTATACCCTTTTTGGCCGCCATACCCGCTGTCTCGTACAGCAGCTCAAAAAAGACCGTAGGCTCGTTGTAGGTAAAGGCCAGGGTCTGGGCGTGGTTGGCCAGAGCGTGAGCCAGCAGGTCTTCTGGCGCAGCGCGCTTGCCGGGCACAAGGCCGTTTTCCGGCACATGGGCTATGTTGTTGTTCTGGCAGAAATGGCAGGAAAAGTTGCACCCGGCGCTGCCGACAGAAAAAATCTTGCTGCCGGGTAAAAAATGGTAAAGAGGCTTTTTTTCGATGGGATCCATGGCAGCAGCGGTAACAACCCTGCTGACCAGAGAAACCATTTCCCCCCGCATGTTGACGCGCACCCCGCAAATGCCCTTGGCCCCTTTGCGCAGGCGGCAACGGTGAGCGCACAGGCGGCACACAACAGTGCCGTCAGGCTGAGAATCCCAAAGCGCGGCAAGCATGCTCAACGCCTCTCCCTTCCATCACGGCCCCTGTCGGCGCCGCGCTGGTCATACTGTGAATCGCCCTGACTGCCGGGGCGCGGGTTATACCTGTCGTCTCCCCGCTGGTCATGGCTGTTGTCGCGGGGCCTGCCGGGGCCGCTGTAGCCACCATCGCGCGAATCATGCTGATCGCGGCGCGGGCCGTCGTAACGGCCATCGTGCGGCCTGTCATCATACCGTCGGTTATCATACTGTCGGTCGTCATAGCGCCGATCGTCATAACGCCTGTCATCATGCCGCCTGTCGTCATGGCGAGGCCTGTTATGGTCTGGCTGCGGCGCGGGCTGCCAGATAACCGAAGGCATGTTCTGCTGCCCCGGCCACACAGGACCGCCGGGTTTGGGCATGGGCCCATACGGATTGGGCCCCCAGTGGTTGCCATCGGGGTAAATCTGCGGGGCCACAAAAAAAGTGCCGTAATTCTGCTGTTCCGGGGGAGCGGGCGGCACGACAGAGGTAATGATGTCGCCAGTCTGCGGATCCCGATACTGGGTCGCGATGCCCCTGTCGTTAAAATTTTCACCCTGGAGCTGCCCCGTGCCTGAAACAACGCTGCCGCCCTGTCCCTGCCAGCTTGGCGCGGGCGCAGGATAAGGCGCATAGCCAGGCCCATAACCTGGCGCATACTCGGGGGCAAAGCCGGGGGCAGGCGCTGGCGGCGGCACGGCCGCAGGATTTGGCACAGGAGCCGCAGAGGGTGCGGGAGCGGGGGCAGGAGCCTCCGCTGGCCCCGGCAGGGAACCAAAAGAGGAATAGGGAGCCATGCCCCCTGCACCGGGCCAGGGGGTCGGCTGCCCGGGGGCGGCAGACTGCAAAGCGGGTGACTGCCCAGCCGCTTGTTGGCCTGGCTGTTGGCCCACCGGTTGCCCAGGCTGCTGCCCCGGCTGCGGGTCAGGATGTTGCGGCGCATCTGGTTTCTCTACAGATGGCTGGCCTGGCGCAGCAGGCGGCTCAGGCTGGACCGCCTGCACAGGGCCAAGCTTTACACCCGAGACAGGCGCGCGGTATTCCGCAGCGCCATCCGCAGCAAGGGACGCGCCGGAACAAACGAACGTCAGTACGGCGCAGAAAATATACAATCCGGCATATCTACGCATGGCACGCTCCTTACCCCTCCGGCTTTATTCTAGCAGTGGCGGGCGGGCCGGTCTATGAAAAAACACGCGGGCAGGGCCTCAAAAAGTCGCTTGGGGTTTGAAAGAACCTGTGGTATGTAGCGCAGATTCAAAGGAGGCAACGGATGTCCAGCGACCGCGCAAAAGCCTACACTCAGGCAGGCGTTGATATTGAGGCGGGAAACGCTCTTGTTTCACGCATCAAAGGCATGGTTCAGAGCACGCAGACCAGAGGCGTCATTTCCGATATTGGCGGCTTCGGCGGCCTGTTCCGGCCTGACCTCAACGGCATGACCGAACCTGTGCTTGTTTCTTCCACCGATGGTGTGGGAACCAAGCTCAAACTGGCTTTTGCCTGCAACAAGCACGATACTGTGGGCATCGACCTTGTGGCCATGAGTGTCAACGACATTCTGGTTCAGGGTGCCAACCCCCTGTTTTTTCTTGACTACTTTGCCACCGGCAAGCTTGACGTAGAAACCGCCCAGACCGTCATTGGCGGCGTAGCCGAGGGCTGCCGCCAGTCCGGATGCGCCCTGCTTGGCGGTGAAACCGCTGAAATGCCCGACATGTACGCGCCAGGCGAGTATGACCTTGCCGGTTTTTGCGTGGGCATTGTGGATAATGCCAAGCTCATTGACGGCTCCGGCATTCAGGTGGGCGACAAAATCATCGGCATCGCCTCCTCTGGCCTGCACTCCAACGGCTTTTCCCTGGCCCGCAAGGTGCTTGACCAGAGCGGCCTTTCCCTCACCGATCCCTTCCCCGGCGGGGATGGAGCCAGCGTTGGCGATGTGCTGCTGACGCCCACCACCATCTACGTGGAAGCGGTGCGCTCCCTGCTGCGCGACATGAACGTCAAGGGCATGGCCCACATCACCGGCGGCGGCTTTTACGACAACATTCCCCGCGTGCTGCCCGCACAGGTGGAAGCGCGCATTCATTTTGGCAGCTGGCAGATGGCCCCCGTCTTCAACTGGCTCAAGGAAGCGGGCAACCTCAGCTGGCCGGAAATTCTGCAAATATTCAACGGCGGCATCGGCTATGTGCTGGTGGTGCCCGCCGATCAGGCCGAGGAAGCGATCAACCGCATCCAGGCCTTCAAGCTGCGTGCATGGTGCATCGGCGAGATAGCCCGCCGCTCCAAGGATGACGAACAGGAACAGGTCATCATCAATTTCTAGAGCATGCCATTATTTATCTGCTCTAGCCCAGATTATAAAGGGCCGCCCGGCATCACCGGGCGGCCTTTTCGTTTCAAACTGCTTTTCTTTTTCGCATTGCGTTGACATAATCAGCCGTCAATGGCCGCAAGAATACCGCACGGCCCACTTCAGGAGGATATCATGAACAGCGCCATAAGTTGCCTTGGAAACGCCATCTGGTTTTTGTGCGGCGGCATTCTCATGGGCCTTGTGTGGTGGATATACGGGGTGCTCTGCTTTATTTCCATCGTGGGCATTCCCTGGGGCAGGGCATGCTTTGTCATGGGCAACTTCGCCTTTTTCCCCTTTGGCAAAATGCCCGTTGCACGCGATGTGCTCACTGGCAGGCAGGATGTGGGCACCGGCCCGTGGGGCACGGTAGGCAACATCATCTGGCTTTTGCTGGCTGGCGTGTGGATTGCCCTTGGGCATCTGGTTTCCGCCGTCATGTGCGCGGTAACCATAATCGGCATTCCTTTTGCGTGGCAGCACGTCAAACTAGCGGCGCTGGCCCTCTGCCCCATCGGCAAGACCATTGTACCCGCACCCCTGGCCGATGCTGCCGAGCGCGCCGCCGCAGAGCGAGGCTTCCGCGACGGGCGTTACTAGGCTTCAAGTTGCCGCATCACTGCCTGACCAAAAGTCGCGGAGCTGGCGCAGCTTAGTCAGAGGATTCGCACGCGAACAGTTCTGCCAGTTGCTTTGCATAAAATTTATTCATGTACTCAATGTCGATCCTGGGCGAATCAGCTCCCCGCAGCAGATTGACTACCATTGAGGCCCCCATGATCTGCGCTAGTATCAGCTCTGCCCGCGTGGCGGCCTGTTCACCGGGCAGGACCTCCATGATCTGCTGACGGATGTTGTCGTACGTTTTTGCCATCACGTCCGAAACATTGGGATCCAGCGCAGAAAGGGCCGTGATGCGAAAATCTGTGGCCCATGCACTCTGCGCTCCGCCAGAGAGAATGCTGCCCATGGCCATACTGGTTTTTTCCATAGGCGGCACATCAGGCAGGGCCTCAATGCCTTCTGAATTCAGAATGGACGCCACTTCAAGAAAAAGATTCCTTTTTGAGCCAAAATAGCGGCTGATGAGTGCCGGGTTTACCCCTGCCGCCGCGCCGATTTCCCGTATCCCGACGTTGCCGTAGTTGGCTTTGGCAAAGAGCCGTCGCGCCGCCTGCAAAAGACGGTTTCTGGTTTCTGCGGCATTGCGTTTACGCTGCGGGCCCGTGGCTGGTTTACGTTCAGGAGCCATTGCTATCCCCTATGGTTGCTGCGACTTGACACAGTTGGTTTCATGAGGCTACTTTTGAGTAATCGATTGATTACAGATTTTCCATGAAAAGTGCAATGGCTTTGTTGCACGGGAGGGTTCATGAAAATACGGGGATTGTCGTATCTGGCGACATTAACCATTCTTCTTTTAACGGCTTTTTCTGCCATTGCGGAAGAAGGCAAAAACGACAGCAGCCGCTGGGGATTCAACCTCGGCATTGGCGGCACTGTTTCCACCTCGGAATACAAGGGAGTGGAAAGGCTGGGCACGGCCCTGCCCTTGCTGGGATATGAAGGCGAGTATCTGTATTTGCGGGGATTGAGCGGCGGCGTGCACCTGTTCAAGAACGAATACCATGAAGTCAACGTGCAGCTTTCGTATCTGCCGCAGCATTTTTATGCCTCATGGAGCGACAACTCGGGCATGAAAAAGCTTGATGACCGCTATGCATCGGCCATGGCCGGCATCAACTACCGCTTGCGCACCGAACTTGGCGTGCTGGCAGCCACCCTTTCCACCGATGCGCTGGGTGTGAACAAGGGCGTGATGGCCGATGCCTCCTATTCCTACCCCATCCGCTTTGCCAACATGTCGCTAATTCCCACAGCGGGTGTGCAGTGGACCGACGTGAACTACAACGACTATTATTACGGCGTGAGCAAAAGCGAGGCGCGGGCCAGCGGACTGAGCCACTACTCGCCGGAATCAGCCCTCTCACCATATGCCGAGCTGACGTTACGGGTCGGCCTTACAGAAAGCTGGAGCGCATTTGTGAGTGGTAAAAGCCAGTTTTTGGGACAGGAAATAACCGACAGCCCCATGGTTGAGCGCAACAACAAGTATTCAATGAGCGGGGGCTTTCTTTACGCGTTTTAGAGCATATTGACGTTGTTCCCGGCGGCTTTCCGCCGGGTTATCACCAAGGGCGCTTTCTGAACGGTCGGGAATTGCGGGCCTTTGCCGCGACCTGCACGGCTCTACCGTTCAGAAGCGCAACCGCCCTGGCAAAGATGCCCAGGGCCGAAAGGAACAAGCCTGCCCGCAGCAAAGGCGTTAAGACAGTCTGCCACTGTGGGCAGATTGGCATTGTAATACACGGCTATACCAGCCTCCTGCAAAGCCCGCAGGGGCCGCATGCCCATGCCGCCCGCAAGCAGAGCGCCAACACCAAGACGCAGCAAGGCCTGTACTGGCCCGGCGCAATCCCCGCCCTGATGCATGGGATTGGGCTGAATGTTGACCTCCCCAATCTTGCCGTCCTCCACCCTGGCAAGGGTATAGAACTGACATCGGCCAAAATGCGCGTTGGGCGCAGCATCCGGCCCGCCGGGGGCAATGCTCGGCACAGCTACCACCAGCCCGCCCGGCATGGCATCCTCGCTTTCCGCCCCCCCGGCAGTTGCATCCACAGCGCACACCCCGCCCTCAATGCGCAGGGCCTGCCCCTGCACAAGAGCCTGAGCCACGCTGCGGCGCGCGCGCCGCAAAAGCCTGCCAAAGGTATGCCGCGAAACACCCATGCGGGCTGCGGCGGCATCCATGTTCAGGTCTTCAAAATCAGCCAGCCGCAGGGCTTCCAGGCCATCCAGCGACAGCACAACCTCTTCAAGTTCGTGCAGGGGAATACCGTTGGGCTTGAAACATCTGTTTTTTGGCAGGGCGCTTACGCGCCTGCAATGGCAAGGTCTTGGCATAATTCCCCAGTAATATGGTTTTATTTGAGAATAAGCCAATGCCACGCCTCGCGCAAGTGGCGCAAGCCGTAGCCATGCACATCTGCCGCTCTGCGCATGGCCGAGCCAAAAACGGGAGGGGTAAACCCGGTTCAGGCCCGGCCATGCTTCCCGTGGGCCGGAGGCTGCTTGCGCGCAGGCAGCGCGCGCCCAAGGCGCCGTGCAAACCAAGGGTACGGACAATGGTTTGCGGGAACAGTAAAGCCTGCCGCGCATGCGGCTATTATTTTATCAGGCTTGAAGCTCCGTCAGCAGGCGCGTCACGCGGCGCGCATCTTCTGCTGCAGGAGAGGTTGGCAGCGAGGCAAGAATGCCCAGACCTTCCATGACGTCATGGAAAACATCTTCCGGCATATCGCTGACAACCGCCGTATGCACCAGTGCGTTCACACGCATGATGTCGATGACATCCTGCTTCGCCTGCTCCTGCGAGGCGGAATCCAGCACCACCAGCGCTGGGGCATGCCCCTGGACGCTTTTTTTGCAGGCTTCTGCATCGGCAACTGTCGTTACGGCGCAGCCCTGACGCTCAAGCTCCTCCACAAAGGCGGCAAAAACTGCGGGCCGCCCTGTCTGCAACAGAATGGAGCGTTTCATAACGGTTTAATGCCCGCCGCCGCAGGTATGCTCGGGGGTGAACTCCGTCAGTTTGCCCTGGCAAAATGCCTGCACGGCCATGCCCACGGTGGGCTGGTTGCCTGCAAAATACACGCTGATGCCCATCTGGTTGAAGCCCATGAGGGGGCGCATGCCCATGCCGCCAGCCAGAAGCGCATTGACGCCGTGGGAGGCCAGATACTGCACAGGAGCCATGCACCCGCCCTGCTGGTGCGGGATGGATTCAAGGGTGGACTGGGCAGCGACCTGACCGTTTTCCAGTTCCACGATGGTGTAAATGTCGCAATGTCCAAAATGCATACCCATGCCGGAATCCATGCCGCCGGGCATTTGAGAAGGAATTGCCAGAATAGTCTTGCTCATGATGCTTTCCTTTTACAGGTGTTTTATGTCGCCCTGCCGCCCCGGTTGCGATGCCAGAGAGCACACGCGCTCCCAGGCTGCTGCCAGAGTTTCGGCCAGGGGTTTGGTAAGGGGTGAAATTTCTTCGGTCAGGGCCTGCCGCCGCACCATGGCCTGCGTGACCAGCGGGCTGAAGGGCAACTCGCCCACCACATGGTGCCCGCCCTCATCGGCCACTGCGTGTATGCGGGCCACCTCATCCGCGTTCAGGTCGGCCTTGTTGGTGAGCACCGCCACGGGAATACGGAAATGCGCGCACAGCTCCGCCACACGGGCAAAGTCATGCCGCCCCGAAGGCGTTGGCTCAACAACCGCCACGGCCAAGGCCGCGCCGGAAAGGGAGCTGATCACAGGGCAGCCAACACCCGGCGATCCATCGCACAGCACAAGGTCTGCGCCCATTTGGGTTGCCTTGTCCCGGGCCTGACGCTTGAGCAGGGCCACAAGCCGTCCCGAATTTTCCTGCCCTGGGTCTAGCTGCGCATGCACAAAGGGGCCAAAACGGGTGTCGCTGACATACCACACGCCACAGCGCCGTTCGGGAAATTCCACAGCGTGCGCAGGGCAAAGCTTGTGGCACACGCCGCAGCCTTCACAGCCCAGTTCGTCTATGGAGTACACGCCATCTTTAAACCGCACCGCGTCAAAGCGGCACAGCTCGGCACAACGCCCGCAGGCTGTGCACAGGTCAGGATTGATGCGGGCCGTATTGCCGGAAATAAAAACTTCCTTCTGCTGCACCTGCGGATTCAGCAGAATGTGCATGTCCGGCACGTCCACATCCAGGTCGCAGAGTACTGCCTTTTGCCCCTGCGCATGGGCCAGTGCGGCAAATGCGGCGCAGACGGTGGTTTTTCCCGTACCGCCCTTGCCGCTGATAACAACTATCTCACGCATTGTTGGCCCCCTTGGCAAACTCCCGCAGTCTGGAGGCAAGTTCTGCAATGCGCTGCCGCCATTCCTGGCCCGTCGCGCCCTGCGCTTCCGTGGGGGGCAAGCCGTGGGCATAGGCGTGGGCGGCCTCGCGCTGGAAGGGCAGTTCTGCCAGTATGGGCAGTTTTGCACCCGCACACCATGCGCGCAGCTCATTCTCGCAATCGGCGTTGCCTTCCATGCCCACGCGGTTCATCACCACGGCAACGGGCCGCCCCAACTGCGCAAAAGCCGCGTGCGCCAGCTTGAAATCATAAAAGCCAAAAGGCGTTGGTTCCGCCACCAGCAACACGGCATCCGCGCCACGCGCCGCTGTCATGGCCGGGCAGCTTACGCCGGGGGGGGCGTCCATGAGCACGTCAGAAGGATGCCCCGCAAGCAGCTCTGCCAGCTTGCGTTCCTGCGCGCGCAGGAGCGGCGGAGTCATGGCCTCTCCCACGCGGGTACGGCCCATGAGGAAGGGCATTGTTTTACCGCCAGCGGATACAGAACCCAGCAACAAGGCGCCAAGCTCCCGCTGCGCCACGCGCAGCGCCTGTTCCGGGCACACCTCAAAACAGCCGCTGCAGCCGTGGCACATATCCTGAAAATACATGGGCTTTGCGCCCATCATGGCAATGGCCCCGTAGGAACACATGGGGCGGCATGCGCCGCAGCCCGTGCATTTTTCCTCCACCAGTTCCGGCACTTCAAGATATACCGGTTCCGGCTCAGCGAGGTTCGGGTGCAGCAAAAGGTGCAGATTGGGCGCTTCCACGTCCGCATCCACAAGCAGCAGATCGCGCTCCCACTGTCCGGCAAGGCAGGCGGTCACGGTGGTCTTTCCTGCGCCGCCCTTGCCGCTGGCAATCACAATACGCATAAGGGCCTACTTGTTGGGAGCCGTGGCCGGGCTGACCGAGCCATCGGCAAGGCAGCGCACGGCTTCGCCCACGCTGCGGTTGTCCATGTCCTGATACACGTCCAGCCCCGCCGCCTT
The DNA here is from genome assembly GCF_024460775.1 of Desulfovibrio desulfuricans. Lineage (NCBI taxonomy): Bacteria > Pseudomonadati > Thermodesulfobacteriota > Desulfovibrionia > Desulfovibrionales > Desulfovibrionaceae > Desulfovibrio > Desulfovibrio desulfuricans. The sequence continues at coordinate 25,544 of NZ_JANFYZ010000013.1, forward strand.
GAGGGCCGTAAAAGCCTTGGGGCCCACATAGCCGCTCATGACGGCCTGCGCGCCAAGACCCGCAAGCCGCTCCGCAGTCTGAATGCCAGCGCCCTGCGCCGCCGCCTGCGATGCGCCGTTGTCCACATAATCTGCCTGCATGGTGTCCATATCCACGATCACAAACCCGCCAGCCCTGCCGAACCGCGGATCAACCTGCGATTCCAGCCCCGGCCCTTCGCTTGAAACGGCTACTTTCATGGCTACTCCCTTGCTCGTTATTTTTGCTCAAATGAGCATAATCCTGTACGCAAAAATGTCAACACCATAAAAAATCCGCCGCACCAACTTTTGCTGACACGGCGGACATGCCGCCACAAGGCGGCCCGGGGGGGAATGTAGAAACTACTTGAGTACGTAATGATCCAGAGGCTTTACCCTGTAGCTGTTGACCGGCATAAGGTCTGTGGTCACATAGCCCGGCGCGGCGTTGATAAGGTCTGGTATGCGGTTGACGATGGTGGCGCAGGTCAGTTCCACCGTGGCGGGGCGGGTAATGACCACCTGCGTATCCGGCTCGCCCATGAGCGTCCAGTCATTGCGGTCAACCTCGCCGGGGGCGTAAACCTTGCCCACGCATTCGCTCTCGATGACGATGCCCTCCGCCGTTTCCGTGGTCACCACGGCAGACATGCCCGTGGCGTGCCCGGCAGGGATGGTCATGCCCAGCGTTTCAGAGCGCAGCTCGGCGCTGTGGGTCTGGGGCACGCACTTCTGCACCTGGCTTTTGACCGTAAGGCCCAGACGCTCCGCCAGCCAGCCGTTGACGTTCCACATATAGGAGGGCAAAAACTCGCCGCGCTCGATCAACTGCTGGCGCTCGGCGGGCGAAATGGCATCCGCCGAGGCAATTTCCTTCTCAAAGGCGGTCAGGTCAAGCCCCGCGCCGTGAACCTTGGCAAGGGCGATGCCGTAGTCTTCCACATTGTAGCTAGAGCTGCCCTTGATCTTGCTGATGGTGTGCATGGCCCCGGCCAGGGTGGCGATCAGGTTGCCCCAGAACACGTCCTGATAGCCGGAACCGCAAACCGTGCAGCCCGTTTTTTTCGCCATTGCGTCCACCTCGCAGGTGATGGCGGGCGAAGAATTCATGGGAAAGATGGCTTCCTCATTGGTGGTGATGGCGTTGACGCCGTTTCTGGCGCAGACCATGAGGGCATCCACAATGTCGCGCATGAGGCTCATGGTAGTGATGATGCAGGCATCGGGCTTAAGTGCGGCCAGCACCTTGTCGGCCTCATCCGCGTGATGCACCACAACGCCCCGCTCCGGCCCGCCAATGATTGCACTGATATCCCGGCCGATCACTGCGGGGTTCACGTCAAAGGCAGCTACGATTTCCGCGCCTTTTTCGTACACGTATCGCATGGAATACTTGGACATTTTTCCGCAACCATACTGGGCAATCCGCAATTTGCTCATGAGTTTCCTCCTGGTTTGGAATGCGCGCAACCTGAAATACGCTTTCAGTTCTACCATACGCGCCGCTTGTGAAAAAACAAGCATGTCACGGATTGAAAAAACTAGCGCTTTGGCAGCCTCACGCCCAAAGCCACTGCAAGGCCTGCCACAATGGCGGCAGCCCCCGCCACATCGGCGGGCAGGGTGGGCACGCCCAGCAACAAAGCTGAAAGGGCCAGTCCGCTCAGGGGATTGAGCATGTTATACGCAGCCGCAGTGGATGCCCCTTGCGTACGGATGAGCAACAGCCACAGGGCCATGCCCAGCAGGCTCACCACAGCAAGCCAGCCCAGCGCCAGCAGGGCCGGAATGGAAACCGCAAGAGGCGTCACGCTGCTCTGCATGGCAGATGGGGCAAAACAAAACATGGCGCAGACTGACATCCAGAAATTTACGGGCAGCAGCGGCATGTTGCTGTATCTGCCGCGAAAGAGCACCGCACCTAAGGAAAAAGCCACAGTTGCCCCGGCAGCCAGCAGCAGTCCCTGAACGGCCCCGCCCTCAAGCTTGCCCACGCCCACCATGAGCACAATGCCAGCCAGCGACAGGCCAAAGCCCAGCAGCTTTGCCGCGCTAAACGATTCCAGCCCGCGCGCAACGCCAAGCATAAGAGTGACAAAGGGCGAACAGGACACAATGACCACAACCCAGGGCGGCGAGACCAGTTGCAGGGCGGAGAAACTCAGCCCCAGATAGGCCACGTTGTTCAGCAAGCCGAGCACAAGTCCAGCCCGCAGCGCCCTGCCTGCCTGCGGCCCCCACAGGCTTTTGCCGCACAAGAGGCCAAGCACAAAAACGGTGCCCACAAAACGGTAAAACAGGCTTACGAATGGCCCCATTTCCGTCACCACAATCTTGCCCGCCACAAAGGCTGAACTCCAGATAACGCTAAAGCACACGCCCGCAGCCACGTGCCGCCAGTTCAGACGCTTTTGGACCGTGCTTGCCGCGCTTCCGTTCCCCAATCCTGGCCCGTGCGCTTCCAGCGGCCTTTCCACACTTGCTGTTTTTCCCATTTTTCACCCCTACCCCTTGCAGCAATATAATTGCGTCCACAGTAGGCGGGGGCTTGATAATTTGTAAAATTTATTTTTATCATGAACAAATCATTTCATCTTATTTTAAGGTGGTCAGCAGCTATGGAACTCCCGGCAGACACGCGCAGTATTACCCTTGAGCATATGCGGGCTTTTATTGCCGTGGCCCATTGCCGCAGCTTTCAGAAAGCCGGGGAGCAGCTCTGCCGCAGCCAGTCGGCGGTGACTCAATCTGTCAAAAGGCTGGAGGCGCACCTCAACTGCACTTTGGTGGAGAGAGGCAACGGGCACACCTTTGGCCTTACCACGGCTGGGCAACGCCTGCTGCCAGAACTGGAGGATATTCTGCTGCGCTTTGACGCGGTGCTGCGCGCAGCCCGGCAACCTGAATTGCGGGGGCGCATAACGGTGGGGATTCCGCCAAGTTTCAGCACGGTGGAATTGCAGGCTGCCGTGGCCCGCCTGCTGGCCCTGAACTCTGACCTTCAGATCGGCGTCATCTCGGCCATGTCTGCGGATATTGACCGCATGCTGGCGGACGCCAGCCTGGACGTGGCCCTGATCAACCAACACCGCTTTGACAGCAGCCACGCGGCCGAGGGCATATTCGAGGTGTTGGCGCAGCAACCCCTGCACTGGGCCAGCGGTGGGCACATTGAGCTTGCGCCGACCATGCCGGTGCCTCTGGCCACCTACAGCGAGGGCAGCCCCTGGCGCGCCGCCACGCTGGAAAGCCTCAACGCAGCCGGACGGCCCTACGATTTTGCCTATGTGAGCGCCTCGTACGAAAGCCTGTGCAGCTCGGTGCTGGCGGGTTTTGGCATAACAGCGCTGCCCGATTGGGATATGGACGGACGCTTTGTCATCCTTGACGGCACGTGCGCTCTGCCTCCCCTGCCGCAGGTGCGAACAGTGCTTAAAACAGCCGCGTCCAGCCCGGTGCTGCGGCAATTTTGCGACTTCATCATGCAATTGCCGTTTTTTAAAAACCTGCGCCCTCGGGCCTGAGCGCCGCACGCAATAAATATCCCCCAGCATAGCCGGGGGTTTTTCATGTGCGCCTGTAAGGCTCTCTTACCAGCTGCGCCCTAGCAGGCGCATTGTACGATCTGACATTTGCATTTCTGTTACTTGCGGCCCGTAAACGGGCTTCCAGGATACGGGAGACTCAACTGATCGCCGAGTTTATCCCGATCCAGCTGTTTCTTTATGTAATCTTGAATCTTAGCCGTGTTTTTACCTACTGTATCTACATAAAAGCCACGGCACCAAAACTCACGGCTACGGTATTTAAATTTAAGATCACCAAATTGCTCATAGAGCATCAAGCTACTTTTACCTTTTAAGTACCCCATAAAACTCGATACGCTTATTTTCGGGGGTATCTCAAGCAGCATGTGGATATGGTCAGGACAGCATTCTGCTTCTAGTATTTTTACATCCTTCCACTCACACAGCTTACGTAAAATATCCCCTACTGCTCGCCTTTTCTCACCATAGAATACTTGTCTACGATATTTGGGGGCAAAGACGATGTGATATTTACAGTTCCACGTTGTGTGAGCTAAACTTTTTGCGTCACCCATTGTGACCTCCTTTTGATTTGTTTCGTTTGCAGTTGCCAGACCGCAAGTCGTTGTAACAAATCAAAAGGAGTTTTGCTGACATGCTTAAAGCTTTAAGCTTTACGGAACCCCCCGCCTAGCGGGGGGTTTTCTACATACAAAAAGCCCCCGAATCCTGAGATCCGGGGGCCTGAATCAGCTATGAACTCCGCCGCAGAGCGGCATGTACAAGGGTTTGTTAACACTATGAGCAATTTTGTTCTCTGCCAAGGAAGGAAGCCTTTTTATGAAGGGAGTGTACTCGCTTTAGCCGTTGCGACGAAGGAAGCTACGGCTAAAGACAGCAGAGCTCCGGTACTCGACCGAAATAAAAAGATTTCCTGACGTAGACAGAGGGCAAAAGAGCCATAGTGCACAGGCCCTAGCCTCTGGCTTCCAGCGCCGCCACGGAGGGCAACACCTTGCCTTCCAGCAGTTCCAGCGATGCGCCGCCGCCGGTGGAGATATAGCCCATCTTTTCGGACAGGCCGTACTTTTCCACCGCAGCCACGGAATCACCGCCGCCCACCACCACAAAGGCTTTGGAATCAGCAAGATAGTGCGCCAGTTCCTTGGTGCCTTCGCCAAAGGGATCAGTTTCAAACGCGCCCACAGGGCCGTTCCACACTACTGTGGCAACCTTGGACAGCAGTTTTTTGTACTGTGCAATCGTGTCGCGGCCAACGTCCAGAATCATCTGGTCGGCGGGCACGTCGCCCACGGCGCGGGTGGTAGCCGCCTGACCGGGGGCCAGTTCCTCGGCGGTCACAACATCCACGGGCAGGGGCAGTTCTCTGTTAAGATTCTTGGCCTGCTCCATGATGCGCTTGGCGTCCGTTACCAGATCTTCCTCGTACAGCGACTTGCCGACCATGTACCCGGCAGCCGCAAGGAAGGTATTGGCAATGCCGCCGCCCACGATAAGCACGTCCACTTTTTCCAGCAGATTTTCCAGCAGGGCCAGCTTGGTGGACACCTTGGAGCCGCCGATGATGGCAGCAAGCGGGCGGGCGGGATTGTTCAGCACCTTGGCAAAGGCATCCAGCTCCGCCTGAAGCAGCGGCCCGGCGCAGGCAACCTTGGCAACGCGCACCGCACCCTCGGTGGAGGCATGCGCGCGGTGGGCCGCCCCAAAGGCGTCCATCACATATACATCGCCCAGGGCGGCAAGCTGCGCGGCCAGAGCGGGGTCGTTCTTTTTCTCGCCCTTGAGAAAACGCACATTCTCAAGCAGGGTCACCGCACCGGGAGCCGCCTTGGCTTCTTCCAGCGTGGCGGCGAGGGCAACAGGTTTGCCCAGCAGCTCGGAAAGGCGGGCGGCCACGGGCTTGAGGGAGAATTGCTCTTCATACTGCCCTTCTGTGGGGCGGCCCAGATGCGAAAGCAGCACCACGCCCGCGCCTTTTTCAAGGGCCGTGGTAATGGTGGGCAACGAAGCGCGGATGCGCTTGTCGTTGGATACCTGTCCGTCCTTCATGGGCACGTTCAGGTCTTCGCGAATCACAACGGTTTTGCCGGTCAGGTCCAGATCCTGCATTTTCTTGATGGGCATATGCGTTCTCCCTGTAAGAGGATTTGCTTCGTTCTGTCGGCCAGTTACTTCCCAAGCTGCCGGAAAAGGCCTTCCGCCACTTCCAGCACATGCGCCACGGTAAAGCCCAGACGCTCAAAAACGATCTTGGCAGGGGCGGAAGCGCCAAAACGCTCCATACCGACCACCGCGCCGTCCAGGCCCACATACTTGCGCCAGTAATCCGCAGCGGCGGCTTCAATGGCAATGCGGGCGCGCACGCCGCGGGGCAGCACGCTTTCCTTGTAGGCCGCGTCCTGCGCGTCAAAAATCTCTGCGCAGGGCATGGAGACCACGCGGGCCTTGCGGCCGTCGGCGGTCAACTGGTCAGCGGCTTCAAGGGCAAGCGATACTTCTGAACCAGTGGCGATAAGGATGATCTCGGGCGTGCCTTCGCAGTCACGCAGCACATAACCGCCGCGCGCGATGGCTTCCACCTGGGCGGCATCGCGCTGGCAGAAAGGCAAATTCTGGCGCGAGAGGGAAAGACCAGTGGGCGTATGGACGCTTTCAAGGGCGCTACGCCAGGCCACGGCTGTTTCCACCGTGTCGCAGGGACGCCACAGATTGAAATTGGGCATAAGGCGCAGCATGCCGAGCTGTTCCACAGGCTGATGCGTGGGGCCGTCTTCGCCCACGCCGATGGAGTCGTGCGTCAGCACCCACACGGCGCGGATGCCCATGATGGCAGCCAGCCGCAGGGCGTTCTTGGCCTGATCGGCAAAGGACATGAACGTGCCCGCGTAGGGGATGAACCCACCGTGCAGGGCAAAACCGTTCATGATGGCGCTCATGCCGAATTCGCGCACGCCGTAGGAAACATAGTTGCCCTTGTGGGTCTGCACGTCCATGTGCTCGGAAGAGCTGGTCAGCGTGCCCACGGAGCCGGTGAGGTCGGCGGAGCCGCCCACAAGTTCGGGCAGGCGGGGCACAAGGCATTCAAGGGTTTTCTTGGAGGCCACGCGCGTTGCCGTGGTTTCGGCCTTGCTCACGGCTTCTTCAATCATGCCGCGCGCAATGGAGGCCCAGTCTTCGGGCAGTTCACCACGCATACGGCGGGTAAATTCTGCGGCAAGTTCGGGATTGGCCTTGGCATAGGCGGCATAGGTATGCTCCCAGGCGGCCTCGGCAGCCTTGCCCTTTTCACGCGCGTCCCATGCGGAATACAGTTCCTGCGGCACGGTAAAGGGCTCTTCGGTCCAGCCCAGAGCCGCGCGGGTGGCTGCAATGCCATCGTCGCCAAGGGGCGAGCCGTGGCAGGATGCGGAATCGGCCTTGGGCGAACCAAAGCCAATGTGGGTGCGGCAGATGATCAGGCTGGGGCGGCTGTGGTCAGCCTTGGCCTCGGCAATGGCAGCGTCCAGAGCGGCGGCGTCATGCCCGTTGATGGGGCCGATAACCTGCCAGTGGTAGGCGCGGAAACGGCCCGCCACGTCTTCGTTGAACCAGCCGTCAATCTTGCCGTCAATGGAAATACCGTTGGAGTCGTAAAGGGCTATGAGCTTGCCCAGGCCCCAGGTGCCAGCCAGGGAGCAGGCCTCGTGCGAAACGCCTTCCATGAGGCAGCCGTCGCCGGTGAACACATAGGTGTGGTGATCCACAACCTTATGCTCGGGCGTGTTGTAACGGGCGGCCAGCATGCTCTCGGCCAGTGCCATGCCCACTGCGGAAGAAATACCCTGCCCCAGCGGGCCGGTGGTCATTTCAATGCCCAGATCAGGCTCGTATTCGGGGTGCCCTGCGGTTTTGGCTCCCCACTGGCGGAAGTTGCGCAGCTCCTCCATGGGCAGGTCATAGCCCGTGAGGTGCAGCAAGGCATAGAGCAGCATGGAGGCATGGCCGTTGGAAAGCACAAAACGGTCGCGGTCAAACCAGCGGGGGTTGCTCGGATTGTGCTTGAAACCATGACGCCACAGGGCTTCGGCCATGTCGGCCATGCCCAGAGGTGCGCCGGGGTGACCGGAGCGGGCTTTTTCAATGGCGTCCATGGCAAGGGCGCGGATGGCATTGGCGCACTGTCTGCGGGTGGGCATGACTCTTTCCTCTACTTTTGCGTGATATGGTTGGCGGCACGGCGTCTCAGGGCATCTTCCGCATGGCGGGGCGTTCTGCCCGCAAGCGGAGCCATAAAGGCGGCAAGCCGTTTGTCGTAAGGTTTGTGGCCAAAAAAGGCCGAGCCGGACACAAGCACTTCCGCCCCGGCGTCCACAAGCTCGGCCGTGTTTTCGGGGCATACGCCGCCGTCGATCTGGATGAGCGCCTCGGCCCCGCCGTTGGCGTCAAGCATCTGCCGGGCCGCGCGGATTTTGTCGAACGTGGCGGGGATGAATGCCTGACCCGAAAAACCGGGGTTCACGCTCATGAGCAGCAGCATGTCCATATCCGCCGCCAGCCAGCGGGCCGCGTTCACATCCGTGCCGGGGTTGAGGGCAAGCCCCGCCTTGCAGCCCATGGCCCGGATGGCCGTGAGGGTGCGCTGCGGGTGTTTGTCGGCCTCGGCATGGATGACCAGCATGTCTGCCCCTGCCTTGTGGAAGTCGGCAATATAGCGGGCCGGATCGTTCACCATGAGGTGCACGTCAAAAAAAAGCCCGCTGACAGACCGTAGAGCCTTTATCAGCGGGGGACCAAAGGTGATGTTGGGCACAAAAGCCCCGTCCATCACGTCCAGATGCAGCCAGGTGACTCCGGCAGCCTCAAGGTCACCAAGCTCTTCGGCCAGACGGGCAAAATCGGCAGACAGCAATGAGGGCGATAAGATCATGATTATATCGGGGTGAGCGTGTTTGCGGGGGAGGGCCACCAACAGAAAGGGTCGCCTCCCCCGCGTCCCTTCCCTGAAATATTTAGTTGCGCCAGCAGGCCGCAGTCTATTTTTCGCTGAGCAGGCGGCGCAGCGAGATCAACTCCCGCTGGAGCATGCGCATAAAATCCGGGTCCGGCACCGCCGCCACGCGTTCGGGCAGGCTTTCGTCCACCACGGCGCTGCCCGCAAGTACGCGGCGCGCGCCTTCAATGGTCATGCCCTGCTCGTGCAGCAACTGCCGGATACGCCTCAAGAGGGCCACGTTTTCTTCCGTGTACAGGCGCTGCCCCTTACCGGTGCGCAGCGGCGCCAACTGGGGAAACTCAGTTTCCCAGAAGCGCAACACATGGGTTTTGAGGTCGAGCAGTTCTGCGACCTCACCTATGCGGTAGGTATTGTCGGGCGTGTGGTCCGACATGTCATACCCCTCCTGACACTCTCTGAAAATGTGCCGGAATTGCGCAGGCCCGAAAAAGCCGGGCCTGCGCGCACTGTGTTAAATTTTCACGCCCAGAGCGCTTACAAGCGACTGTGCCACCTTCTCCCGCTCCTTGTCCACTTCCGTGTCCTTGAGAGTACGCTCCGCATGGCGGAACGTGAGCCGGAAGGTCAGGTTGCGCACGGGCTCCCCGCCCTGCTCCGTCTTGGGTTCAAAGCAGTCCACGAGGGCCACGTCGTCCAGCAGGGCCAGTTTGAGCCCCTGCACGTGAGCAGTGATGTCGGCCACCTTGAGGCTTGGCCCGGCGGTCACGGTAATGTCGCGCCGCACCGGCGGATACACCGGTAGGGGCGCAAAGCGCACAGTAGCGGCATCGTGCAGTTCGCGCAGGATGTCGAGGTTCATTTCAGCCAGCCACACATCCTTGCGGGCGTGGTATTCGTCGGCCATGGCGGGCTTGACCCGGCCCATGAAGCCCACGGCGCGGCCATTCACAAAGACGTTCACGCAGGGCAGCAAGAAGGCATGCTCCTGAGCCAGTTCATAGCTGGGCGCTCCAAGATGCAGATAGTGCAGCAGGTTTTCCACCACGCCCTTGAGGTCGGCATAACCCATGTCGCCCTCAGCCTGGGGCCAGGCCGTATCGTAGCGCGCGCCATACAGCAGCACGCCCAGCATGCCCGTTTCGCGGGCGGTGGTTTCAGAAGCGGCGTCAGCTTCAAAAATATTGGCAAGTTCAAACAGCCGCAGGCCCTGAGCCCCCTGGGCGAGGTTGTTGCGCAGATCGTACATGAGGCCGGGGGCTAGGGCGGTGCGCAGGGCATCCTGCTCCGCCGAGAGCGGATTCATGATGGAAATGCGGCCCTCGCGCGGCATGCCAAGGTGATCCATATCCTTGTGGCCCACAAAGCTGTAGTTCACGGCTTCGTTGAGGCCGAGGCCAGCGCCCCAGTGCTTGAGGCGCGACCAGAATCCGTAGCGCGATTCCGGCTCGCCTGCGCGGTCGAGGTTGCGTGCTATGGGGGGCAGCACGGGGGCAATGGTATCCAGCCCGTGCACGCGGCCCACTTCTTCAATCAGATCGGCCTCGCGGGTGAGGTCGGGCCGCCAGGAGGGCTGGCTCACGCGCCACACGGGGCTGCTTTCGCCCTTGTCCACATTGCAGCCCATGCCGGTGAGCACCTTTTCGTCAAAATCCGCGCCAAGCTGCACGCCAAGCAGGGAATCGGCCCGCGCCGGGCGGAATTCAATGCTGGCCGCCTTGAAGGGACGGGGCTCGTTGATGGAAAGGCCGCGCTGCACGCGCCCGCCGCTGACGGCGGCCATCATGGCGCAGGCGCGGTCAAGCGCCCACACGGTGCGCTGCTGGTCGATGCCGCGCTCAAAGCGGTAGGACGCCTCGGACGAGAGGCCAAGGCGGCGCGATGTTTTGCGGATGGTGGCGGGCTTGAAGACCGCGCTTTCCAGAAACACATTGGTGCTGGCATCGGAGATTTCGCTGTTCAGGCCGCCCATAACGCCAGCAAGGGCCACGGCGCGCGCGCCGTCGCGGATGCAGAGGTCGGCTGCGGTAAGCGCGCGTTCCTGCCCGTCAAGGGTGGTGAAGGTGTCGCCTTCCTGCGCGCGGCGCACCACAATGCGGCCGCCTTCCAGCTTGTCCATGTCAAAAGAGTGCAGGGGCTGACCATATTCAAACAGAATGTAGTTGGTCACGTCCACAATATTGGAAATGGGGCGCACACCCACGGCATGCAGGCGGTGGCGCAGGCGCATGGGCGAAGGCCCGATCTTGACGCCTGTGATGACGCGGCCGGAATACAGCCAGCAGTGCTCGGGGTCGTCAATATCAATGGGCACCAGCACTTCCGCGCCGGAGTCCAGTTCCAGCGGCAGATCGGGGATGGAGAGCGGCAGGTTGCAGGCCAGCGCCGTTTCACGCGCAAGGCCAAGAACCGAAAGGCAGTCGGCGCGGTTGGGCGTGATGGAGATATCCAGCACTTCGCGGTCAAGCTCAAGCTGCTCCACCAGAGGCTTGCCCACCACAAAGCTTTCGGGCAGCACCATGATGCCGGTATGGTCTTCGGTCAGGCCCAGTTCACGCTCGGAGCAGATCATGCCAAAAGAAGGCGCGCCGCGCAGTTTGGCCTTTTTGATCATCATGCCGTCGGGCATCTTGGTGCCCACCAGAGCCACAGGCACTTTCTGGCCCGCAGCCACGTTGGGCGCGCCGCACACGATATCAAGCAGCTCGCCCTGCCCGGCGTCCACCTTGCAGACGTGCAAATGGTCGGATTCCGGATGGTTGTCGCACGAAACCACATGCCCCACCACAATGGAGCTTATGGCATCGTAGGGCCGCCTGATGTCTTCCAGCTCAAGGCCGAGCATGGTCAGGCGGTCGCCCAGCGCCTCAGCCGTTCCTTCATACGGAGTAAATTCACGCAGCCATGAAAGTGAGAGCAGCATAGTTCGTCCTGTTTCCGCGCCTTGGCGTGGTTATTTGAAACTCCAGGCAGGAGTCTGATTTTGCGGATCGGGCAGTGGGCGCTCGTAGCGCTCGCTCTGGCCCGCGCCCACGCCGTAGGCCCCGGGTCTGGGGCGTTTGGGAGCGGGTTTTTCTTCCGGCTGGCGGTCGTCAATGGTGTTGCCGTAAGCGTCCGTATACCCCATGCCGCCCTCTGCCGTGCGCCCTGCGTTCTTGCTGGGCAAGGATTCAATGCGCTTGGGTTCGCCCGGCGCATCCATGCCCGAATGGCGCGGGGTGTAGGCTGAGGCGGCCTGAGCTTCATCCGCCGCCAGCCAGCTCGGGCTACTGGGCAACAGGGAGGCCGCCGCCAAGAGGCCCAGCAATACAAGCCACATGGGCAGGGCCGTGAAGCGGCCTGCGCGCATGCGGGCATTGCTGCAATCTATGGGGCTCATGACGCTGGGCATAGTGTCCTACCGGGCAAACTGGCCAAGGAAGCGCACGTCGTTTTCAAAAAACATCCGCAGATCGCCGATGCCGTACTTGAGCATGGTCACGCGTTCCACGCCCATGCCAAAGGCAAAGCCGCTGACGTCCGCAGGATAGCCCACGGCTTCAAACACGGCAGGATCGACCATGCCGCAACCAAGAATTTCAACCCAGCCCGTGGTTTTGCACACGCGGCAGGGCGCATCGCCAATGTGGCCCTTGCCGCCGCACATGCAGCAGGAGATGTCCACTTCTGCCGAAGGCTCGGTAAAGGGGAAGAAGCTGGGGCGGAAGCGAACCTGGGTTTCCGCGCCAAAGACAGCGCGCACAAAGGCTGTGAGCGTGCCGCGCAGATGGGCCATGCTGATGCCCTCGCCCACCATGAGACCTTCGATCTGATGGAACATGGGGGTGTGGGTGAGGTCGCTGTCGCGCCGGTACACCTTGCCGGGGGCAATGACGGCCAGAGGAGGCTTGCGCGCCAGCATGGTGCGGGCCTGCACGGGCGAGGTGTGCGTGCGCATGAGCACCTTTTCGGTGACATACAGGGTATCCTGCATGTCGCGGGCGGGGTGTTCGGGCGGCATGTTCAGGGCTTCAAAATTGTAGTAGTCGATTTCCACTTCCGGGCCGGAAGCCACGTCAAAGCCCAAACCCTGAAAAATCTGGCAGATTTCTTCCGTCACCAGGGTAGTGGGATGCAGGCTGCCGCGCCAGGGCGCGCGACCGGGAACGGAAGGATCGAAACGGCGCAGGGCTTCGGCCTCGCGCCCGGCCTCAAGAGCGGCCTTGCGGGCTTCAAACAGGGCGTTGCAACGCTCTTTGACGCTGTTGGCGGTCTGGCCCACGGCGGGGCGCTCTGCAGGGGCCAGCGAGGGCAACTGGGCCATGATCTGGGCTATGCGGCCCTTGCGACCCAGAACATCCACGCGCAAAGCCTCAAGGGCATCCAACGAAGAAGCCTGGCCCAGACCTTTTTCAAGTTCGGGAACCAGGCTTTCCAGTGCAGAAATCAGATCCATAGCGGATATCCCAATGCCGCGCGGCGCGGCTTTTTGTTAAGGGAGACGCAGAAAAACGGAAATGACGGCACCCGCTCGCGGCTTGACCTGACGGCCCTGCCCTGCGGAACATCCAGCCATTTCTGCGATCTACGCATCCTCACGGCATGAATTCGCCCTGCCCGCCGGGCAATCCCCGGCGATACAAAAAAATCAAGGCGCGGACGGCGCTTGTGCACCGCCCGCGCCTTATACCATGCAAGGCCCCGCTCCCGCAAGCCGCGCTGCGCTTTAAAAGCCGCAGGCGTCGCTGCCAGGAGGTCTCCCTCCGGCGCGGGGAGCACCGCTCTTAATTCAGAGCGGCCTTGGCCAGATCGACGATCTTGGCGAAGTCGTCCTTGTGATACACGGCAAGGTCAGCCAGAACCTTGCGGTTCAGTTCAATGCCAGCCTGCTTGAGGCCGTGCATGAAGCGGCTGTAGGAAAGACCGCTCAGACGCGCGCCGGCGTTGATGCGGAGAATCCACAGAGTGCGGAAATCGCGTTTCCTCTGCTTGCGGCCCACATAGGAATACTGCATCGAGCGTTCCACAGCCTCGCGCGCAGTGCGGTACAGACGGCTGCGACCACCACGAAAACCCTTGGCTGCGGTCAAATATTTCTTATGACGACGATGACTTGCAAGACCTCTCTTCACACGCATATGCGTTGCCTCCTTCTCCCAACTAGGCGGAGGAATGCCCGTTGGGGAGCGTAAAAAAACTTCATGCTCTCAAACGAGAGACGCGGATTGAACGTCAGTCGCGGCTCCGCATGCGCCGCCGATGCCGTAGCATCGCGCTGAATTACATTTTCCCGTCAGAATCTGCCTTTTGCACTGCAGCTCACGCTGCAATTTGCGCATACTTTGCCTTGCCGATCATTCCTGTCATCTTCGACAGGCTGACACAGCAAATTCGTTCGTTGGCGCGGAAGCCAAGGGAAGCGCCGAGCGGAGCATAGTTAGTCCTATGTGACCGAGGCGCGCCCCGCAGGCTGACAAAGCCAACGGGCGAATGGGCAAGTCAGCTATCCGTTGGGCAGCATCCGGCGCACAGCCTTCTCATTGGTCTGATCCACCAGGGTGGACTGACCCAGGCGCATTTTGCGGCTGGCGGCCTTCTTGGTCAGAATGTGGCGCAGGTTCTGGCGGCGACGCTTGAACTTGCCGCTGCCGGTCTGCGAAAAACGCTTGGCGGCGGAACGCCGGGTTTTGATCTTGGGCATGGCGTACTCCTTAAAAACGTATACACTCGGACGCCGTTTTACGGGCGCACCGAGGGAAGGGCATAATGCCCCAAAGCACCGAACCACGCAAGGGGAAATTCACATCCCCCGCACAGACGGCCTACGACTGCTTTTTGGGCACCAGCATCATCTGCAAGGTGCGGCCTTCGGCGCGGGCTTCCTGATCCACCTTGGCGATATCGGCAAGGTCTTGCACAACCCGTTCAAGAATGGCCATGCCGCGATCTTTATGCACAATTTCGCGGCCCCTGAAAAACACCGTAATCTTACAGCGGTCACCCTCTTCAAGAAAACGGCGAATGTGGCGGACCTTGGTTTCGTAATCATGATCGTCGGTTTTGGGACGAACCTTGATTTCCTTAATCTGCACCACGGCCTGCCGCTTTTTGGCTTCCTGCTTCTTTTTCTGCTGTTCGTACTTGAACTTGCCGTAGTCCATTATGCGACAAACGGGCGGTTCAGAAGTGGAAGCCACTTCCACAAGATCCATGCCGGCTTCTTTGGCCCGGTCAATAGCATCGTTGCGTTGCAGAATTCCAAGCTGCTCGCCATCGGCGGCGATCACGCGCACTTCACGGGCGCGGATCATCTCGTTGCGACGCACGCCGTCCTGCGGCATGTCGCGACGGAATCTCATATTAGGCGAAGCTATAGCGCATCCCTCCTTGTTTGAAAGGCTCTTCGGCGTCCGTCCGGATCAGCGCGGCGATTTCCGCTACGGATTTGAGCCCCATATTGTCCCCATTGCGCAGGCGCACATTGGCGCCGCCCGCCTGCACTTCTTTTTCCCCCACCACCAGAATATACGGAACCTTGGCCAGCTGCGCCTCGCGCACCTTGAAGCCCAGTTTCTCGTTACGGGTATCGGCGGTGGCGCGAATGCCCATCGCCTTGAGTTCTTCGCACATCTTGAGGGTGGCTTCGTCGCCCGCTTCCGTCACGGTAAGCAGACGGGCCTGCTCGGGCGCAAGCCATGTGGGCAGCGCACCGGCAAAGTTCTCAACGAGAATGCCGATGAACCGCTCAAGCGACCCCATGATGGCCCGGTGCACCATGACCGGGCGGTGCTTTTCGCCGTCCTGACCCACATAGGTGAGGTCAAAACGTTCCGGCAGGGTAAAATCAACCTGTATCGTTGAGCATTGCCATTCACGGCCAATGCAGTCAAGCAGTCGCACGTCAATTTTGGGGCCGTAAAACGCGCCGTCTCCCTCATTGATCTCGTAGGGCAGTCCGGCCTTTTCCACAGCCCTGGTGAGCGCGTTGGTGGCAAGCTCCCACGCTTCGTCCGTGCCGATGCTGCTCTCGGGCCGGGTGGAAACGGCAACCTTGTACTGGAAGCCGAAGAGATTCATGAGGTCGCGGATAAGATGGATGACCTCAAGAATTTCACCCTCAAGCTGCTCGGGCGCGCACAGAATATGCGCATCGTCCTGCGTGAACTGGCGCACGCGCAACAGCCCGTGCAGCACGCCGCTCTTTTCGTGGCGGTGCACCACGCCCAGTTCAAAATAACGCTGGGGCAGATCGCGATAGCTGTGCAGCTCGTTGCCATAAATGAGCATATGCGAGATGCAGTTCATGGGCTTGACGCCGTAGGTGTCTTCCTCGATCTGCGTAAAATACATATTTTCGCGGTAGTGGTCGTAGTGGCCGGATTTCTGCCACGTTTCCACGCGCAGCAACTGCGGCCCCTGCACGATTTCGTATCCGCGCTTGAGATGCTCGCGCCGCCAGAAGTCTTCAAGAATGGTACGCACCATCATTCCTCTGGGCAACCAGAAGACCATGCCGGGAGCCACATCTTCCTTGAAGGTAAAGAGGCTCAACTCGCGGCCAAGCTTGCGGTGGTCGCGGCGCTTGGCTTCTTCAAGCTGCTTCAGGTAGGCGTCCAGAGCCTTCTGGTCGGCAAAGGCCGTGCCGTAAATGCGCGAAAGCATACGGTTTTTTTCATCACCGCGCCAATAGGCTCCGGCCACGCTCATGAGCTTTGCCGCCTTGGCAAAACCCGTGTGCGGCACGTGGGGGCCACGGCACAGATCCGTAAAATCACCGCAGGTATAGAGCGACACCGTGTCGGCATCAATGCTCTCAATCAGCTCAACCTTGTAGACTTCGCCCATATTGCGGAACACTTCAACAGCTTCCGCCTTGGGCAGCACCTTGCAGGTGAAAGGCTCGCGCGCATCGGCAATACGCTGCATTTCCGCTTCGATAGCGGGAAAATCTTCACTGGAGAAGGGCTTTTCCACGTCAAAGTCGTAGTAAAAACCAGTGTCGATGGAAGGGCCAATAGTGACCTTGGCAGTGGGGAAGAGACGCTTGACCGCCGCCGCCATGACGTGGGCGGTAGAATGGCGGATCATCTGCAGCCCCTCGGGCGAGTCGGCGTACACGGGCGCAAGCTCGGCGCAGCCGGCAGGCAGGGGTGCGGAAAGATCCAGCAGAGCGCCGTTATCGGCGCGCGCGGCCACAGCCGCCTTGAACTTTTTGCCGCTCAAGGCTTTTTGCAGGACAGAAGCAACGGAGTCACCGGCTTCCACCATCTGCCCTTCCACACGGACTTCCATGAAAAGCTCCTTACAAAAATACCCGGAGGCACATAAAACAAAGTGGGGAGGTAAACCTCCCCACTGCGCCGAATCCGGTCTTCGGGTCGCATCAAGCGACCTGTGCTATGGGCGGGGCCAAGGCCTTCCGCCGTTTAGGGGAACTATCCCCGAAGAGTCATTTGGTAGGAACGAACAGACTTGAACTGTTGACCCCTTCCGTGTCAAGGAAGTGCTCTAGCCACCTGAGCTACGCTCCTACATGAGGCAAGCGGTTATATAGCTACTCCCCATGCCGCCGTCAACACTTTTTTGACACATTGCCGCAATTTATCTCTGAAACCCTGATAGATGCGCCATGTACCTGCGTGTGTGAGCCGGAAAAACCATTACAACCACGTGTGCCAAATATCATTACAAAAAACGCAGGACGCTGCAAGCATCTTAAATAGCGCCTGCCTCGCGCTGCGCCGCAAGCCATTCGCCGAATGTTTCCTGCGCGCGGGCGGAATACAGGGCTTTGCGGTCTTTTTTACGCGCCCTTTCGCCCAGTTCCGGCACAAGGCCGAAGTGCGCGTTGGAGGGCTGAAAATGCTTTACCGGCGTGCGCAGATGGTTGAGCAGCCCGCCCAGGGCGCTTTCCACCGGCGGATGCGGCAGTTCAAGGCCACGTGCGCGGGCATTGAGCAGCAGGGCCAGCCACAGGCCGCTGGCGGCCGATTCCACATATCCCTCCACCCCTGTGATCTGCCCCGCCAGATACACGCCGGGCCGCGCCCGCAACGACAAATCCGGGGCCAGCACGTCTGGCGCGTTCACATAGGTATTGCGGTGCATGCTGCCAAAACGCGCAAACTCCGCATTTTCCATGCCCGGCACCAGCCGGAACACGCGCGCCTGCTCGCCCTGGGTCAGCTTGGTCTGGCAGCCCACAAGGTTGCAGGTTTCACTGTTGGCCTTTTCTGCCCGCAGTTGCAGAATGGCCCAAGGCCTGCGCCCTGTGCGCGGGTCCACAAACCCAACGGGTTTGAGGGGGCCAAAGGTCAGTGTGCGGGGGCCGCGCTCGGCAAGGGCCTCCACGGGCATGCAGCCTTCAAAATGCTTTTCCTGCTCAAACTCGTGGGCAGAGACCTTTTGCGCTTCCAGCAGGGCCGCATAAAAAACATCGTATTCGTCGCGGCTCATGGGGCAGTTGAGATAGTCCCCCTCGCCGTCGGCCTCGCCGTTTTCCTGCCCATAGCGGGAGGCGCGGAACACCACGTCCATATTAAGGGAGTGCGTCCATACAATGGGCGCGATGGCGTCATAAAAATAGCAGTGCTTTGCACCCACGGCTTCTGCCAGCGAGGCGGAAAGCCCCTCGGAGGCCATGGGCCCGGCAGCCAGCACCACAGCCCCGCCCTCGCCCGTAAAGGGCGCGAGCACCGGGTCGTCCAACGATGCCACCTGGTGTTCCACAAGCGTGATATTGGCCTGCGCCGCCACGCGTTCGGTCATGGCACGGGCAAAAGCTTCGCGGTCAACGGCCAGAGCCTTGCCAGCGGGCACGCGGTGGGCATCGGCCAGTTCCATAAAATCACTGCCAAGGGCGCGCATTTCAGCCTTGAGCAGGCCCACGCCGGATGTGAGTTCATCTGACCGCAGGGAGTTGGAGCATACAAGCTCGGCCAGATGTTCGCTGATATGGGCAGCCGACCTGTGGCCGGGCTTTTGTTCAAACAGGGTTACGGAGTGACCGGCGCGGGCCAGATGCAGGGCGCATTCGCACCCGGCAAGGCCGCCGCCCACCACGGCTATGGACATAGTCTGCATATAGTCTCCTTGCCGCGCAGCTTGAAAGAAATCCCGCCTGATGGCAAGCCCGCCCGCTTCTTGCTCAACAAAAAGCGCCCCGACACGTCAGGGCGCTGAAGGCAAACAAATGCATTCCTGCGAGCATAGCCGCAACAGCCGGAATAATCCGGCCAGCCGCCGCCAGATTCAGTGGGGCTCAGTCAGCCTCAGTTCAAGGCCGCAAGAATTTTGTAAACCGCTTTTTCGGAAAGAAAATACCGTTCCGCCAGTTGCGCAACAGACCAGCCCGCCTTGCGCCGCGCAACTATCTCGCTGTTTCTGGCAACACGGAACGCACGGTTGGGGGCAGCTTCTCCCCAGTGTTTTCTGTTTTCTTCCTTGCGGGGAATGTACAGGTATTCCCCGTCAACATATTCCTGTATGGCCCGCAACAAATGTTGCGGCAGAACTTTAGTCGCTTTTTTATAGCCCATAATGCTTCCTCCCGATGAGATGTCAGGACGGAGCAAGGGCTATTGCCTAAACAATCAAGCTGTTATGCAATAGCCCCTGCTATGCATAACGGGCAGAATCCTGGTAAGTGTACATCCAATAATCCTGTTGAGTGTTAATAATAGAATTTCTGTATACACAGCAAAATGCCAAGTCAACAGGGTTGCGCCCCAATCCGGCTCTTGCCCCCAACGAAAAGCTGCGCTAGTAACAACCGATGCACGACGACCACGCACAGCAGCACGCCGCCGAAAAGGCAAACGACCTCCACGAGGGCATGGCCCCCGTGGACATTGCGTTTGTGCGCCCCGGCGCGCGTGAACTCTATGCCCAGGGGCAGGACGATTTTCTTGCTCCCGCCACCAGCCAGTCGGCAGGCATGGATCTGCGGGCCTGCCTTGATACGCCCGAAGCGGTTATTCCCGCCGGGGGCAGGCTCAAGGTAAGCACGGGCATCAGTGTGCAGCCCCGCGCGGCTGGCATTGCCGGTTTTGTTTACTCGCGCAGCGGCCTTGGCGCGCGCGACGGCATCACCGTCGCCCAGGGCGTCGGCATCATCGACCCGGACTATACCGGGGAAATTCTGGTGTTCCTTCTGAACACCTCCGGCCAGGAGCGCCGCATCCAGAACGGCGAGCGCGTGGCCCAGCTCATCTTTCAGCCCTTTGTGCGACCGCGATGGCGTGAAGTAACGGAACTGTCTGCCACAGAGCGCGGTTCCGGCGGTTTCGGTCACACCGGGCGCTGATACTCTGCGCTGGCAACCGCCAGCGACTTTCATCCATTCCACCATTCATACGTTCACCGAGAAGGAGTTTGTCCATGTCACAAGCCTTTGCCGCCGTGAAAGCCGGGGAAGAGAGCCTGCTCTGCCGTTCCTACAGCCGTTACCCGCTGGCTATCGTGCGAGGCAAGGGCGCGCGACTCTGGGACGTGGACGGCAAGGAATATGTCGATCTGCTGGCGGGCATTGCCGTAACTGCCCTTGGGCACTGCAATGATGAAATCTGCGCCGCCCTTGAGGCCCAGTCGCACAAGCTCTGGCACGTGAGCAACCTGTTTTATCAGGAAGAACAGCTTGAACTGGCCCGGCTGCTGCTCTCAACGAGCCACCACAGCAAGGCCTTTTTCTGCAACTCCGGTGCAGAAGCCAACGAGGCCTGCATAAAGCTGGCGCGCCGCTACATGCGCAGCGTGAAAAAGCGTGATGCCTACGAAATCATCACCCTCGAGGGCTGCTTTCATGGCCGCACGCTCGGATCGCTGGCAGCAACGGGCCGCGAAAGCCTGAGCAATGGTTTTACCCCCCTGCCCGAGGGCTTCAAGCAGGTTCCGGCCAACGACCTCGCAGCGATGGAAGCCGCCATCACCCCCGCCACCGCCGCAGTGCTGGTTGAAGTGGTGCAAGGCGAAGGCGGCATTGTGCCCCTGCCCGCAGACTACCTGCACGGTGTTGAGGCCCTGTGCCGCAAACACGACATCCTCTTTATGTGTGATGAAGTGCAGGCGGGCCTGTGCCGTACCGGCAAGTTCTGGGCTTTCCAGACCTGCGGCCTCACGCCCGACATCATCAGCATGGCCAAATCCCTCGCCAACGGCCTGCCCATGGGCGCCATGCTGGCTACGGACGAAGTTGCGCAGGGCTTTGAGGCGGGCAGCCACGCCACCACCTTTGGCGGCGGCGCGCTTGTTTCCGCTGTGGCGGCCAAGACGGTTGAAATCATGCTGCGCGACAAGCTGGCAGACCGCGCCAGCACGTTGGGCGAGCACATGAAGGCCCAGCTGGCCGCTCTCCAGCAGCGCGTTCCTGGCAAAATCCGCGAAGTGCGCGGCATTGGCCTCATGCTGGGCATTGAACTGACCGTTTCCGGCAAGGATGTGTGGGAAGAACTGCTGCGCCGGGGCTTCATATGCAACCTGAGCCACGGCATCACCCTGCGCCTCCTGCCGCCCCTGAACATTGAGCAGGCGGATCTGGACAGCTTTGTGACCACGCTCGAAGACATTTTGAAGGCTTTTTAAAAAATCGACCTGTCCGGGTCTTTACAGAAGCACGATTGTACACTACATAGTGCTTCCTGAAAATATTCTGCAAAAATTACGGCAACCCCGCTCTGCGGGGTTGCCGCTTGCTTTACACAAGGAGTACTCATGGACGTTTTTGATCAGGCTACCGAGCTGGAGCGCCTTGACCGCGAATCAGCCCTCTTGCGGGCCCGCGCCGCTGTGGATCGCGGCGGCCCGGAATGGATCAACGGCGTAGCCTGCTGCCGTGAATGCGGCGACCCCATCCCCGCCAAGCGCCTTGAAGCCCTGCCCGGTGTTGGCCTGTGCCGCGCCTGCCAGGAAGAACGCGAAGGCAGCCGCGACTAGCCCTCACAGGGTTGCCCTTGCGGCCTGCCGCTGGCGTACCTTGTGCTGTAAGGGCTGCGGCCCCGACACCCCCGGCGATATCTGCATTGCAGCGCGCCCGCACACAGGCGAGCGCGTACTGATTGCGCTCGGCTTTTGATCCTGCCAGCGTGACGGCACCATTTGCGCGCAATTTTCTCCCCCTCTGCAAGCCCTTCCATCTCCGCAATCATTGCGACATTCCCCGGACCATTCTTGTTCTGACAAGAACTTGATGCTCACTGGCTGTATCAGACAGACAAATAAATGCCCGCGGCACTGCATCCCCCTGAAACGAAAAACCCTGTCCCGGCAGATCGCGGGGACAGGGTTTTTGAATGATCTCGCTTGCAAGGCAGGCCGCCAGGCCAGCGCAGTGCGTGCCAAGTCCGGTCAGTTCCAGATAAAATGCAGCAGCCAGTAAGAAACAAACCCCACGCCTGCAGCAGCGGGCAAGGTGAGCACCCATGCCGTCACCAGATTTGCGGCCACATTCCAGCGCACGGCTGAAAGCCTTTTGGTAGACCCCACACCAAAAATGCAGGCGGATATGGTGTGCGTGGTGCTGACCGGGGCACCCATGAGGGATGCGCCGGTGATGACCAGGGCGGCGGAGCTTTCCGCGGCAAAGCCGTGCACCGGCTCCAGCTTGAAAATACGGTGCCCCATGGTCTTAACAATTTTCCAGCCGCCCACGGCGGTGCCAAGAGCCATGGCCCCTGCGCAGGAAAGCTTGACCCACAGGGGCACTTCCACTGTGTCGATCTTGCCAAAAATCATCAGGGCCAGGGTGACGATGCCCATGGTCTTCTGCGCATCGTTGAGGCCGTGGCTGGTAGCCATAAATGCGGCGGAGAGCAGTTGCAAACGCCGGAACGAGGCATTGACCTTGCGCCGGTGTATATGCCCGCAGATCCAATAGATGATCCACATGCAGCAAAAACCCACCGCGTAGCCAGCCAGAGGCGAGGCCACAAGGGGCACCAGCACCTTGTCCCAGATGCCCTTGCCGTTCAGCGCGCTAAAGCCTGCATCGGCCACGGCGGCGCCGATAAGCCCGCCAATCAGGGCATGGGAAGACGATGACGGAATACCGAAATACCAGGTTATGCAGTTCCAGGTGATGGCCCCCACGAGAGCGGCCAGCACAAGTACGTGGCTCCCCTCCACCACGTGCGGCAAAACAATGCCGCTGCCCAGTGTTTTTGCCACTTCAGTACCAAGCAGCGCCCCGCCCAGATTGAGCAAGGCCGCAGCGCCCACCGCAAAACGCGGCGTCACCACCTTGGTGGAAACCACGGTGGCAATGGCGTTGGCGCAGTCGTGCGCGCCATTGGTGAAGTCGAACACCAGGGCCACCAGCACAATGAGCGCCAGCAGCACGGGGATATCAAACATTTTTCAGCACCGCTTCTTCAATGGTTTCCGCCAGCGCATTGACCTGCTCAAGCAGGATGTTCATACGCTCATAGGCCTGACTCCACTTGAGCACCCGCATGAGGGCCTTGCTTGTCAGTTCCTGATGCTCGTCCATCAGTTCCGCCAGGCCCACGGCCAGCACCATGTCGCATTCGCTGCGCAGGCCGCGAAAAGCACGGGTCTTGTGGCAGTCGCGCCGATTGGCGAGGCCGGCAAGCATTTCATAGGTCAAATCAAGCATGGAGCTGATGGTGCGCGCCATCTGCAAGGCGGGAAAGCGGATCGAGGCAAATTCAAAAATATGCAGCCGCGTGCTCAGGCTGTGCAGGCAGTCCATGCACTCTTCCTGTTCCTGGTTGATGCGCAGGATGTCTTCGCGGTCAATGGGCGTGATAAACGTCTGGGAAAGCGCCCGGATGATCTTGCTGTGCAGCAGGTCGGCCTCTTCTTCCAGAAAGGCGATTTCCTTGTGCACGTGATCCATGTTGGAAACGTCTTCCAGCATGTTTACCAGCAGGGCGGACATGCGGCGCAGCAGATCATTCTGCTCGTTGAGCATGGCAAAAAACGGAGCGGATTTAGGCAGTAGAGCAGGAAACATCCTTTCTCCTTGAACTGGTTGCAAGCGCGGAGCGCCACGAATGGTAGCTGTTTGCGCAGGCTTTGCCCTGGCATGCAGCTTGCGGGGGCGAGCAGTGCATCACTTCGCCAGCCCGTTTGACCCATTCCGTTTATACCGGGCAGAACTTTGTGCCAAGAGAAAACAGGGCGTCAAATTAAACTTTTCAATGCGCAAAAAAGAACTCAAATCATGGCGGTATGTTATGAGGTCACTTTTTTGCGCATTCCCGCGTCTGACGCGACTTTCCGCGGGAAAGATTCTCGTTGGATTGAACGCACAATCTATAATCCAGGCGTGTTCTGCACGCAATGCTTTGCTGCGTGGAGGGGACGCCAACTCAACCTGCGTGGGAGTTTAATCAATAGATGTCAGCCACTCCAAGACTTGCCGGGCAACTGCTTCTGGCAAAAAAGACCAGGGCGGCGGCATGACGCAGTTTGCCCCCGGCAGCAGCAGGCCGCCGTGGTGCAGATAGAACGTGCCGTGGGATGTTTGAGCTTCAGCTTCGGGATCTTTGTCTGCGTAAAGGGGATCGTTCCACAGGGGGTGCCCCACAGCGGCGGCATGCGCACGGATTTGGTGGCGCGCGCCACGCCGGATGCGGCACCCGACCAGCGTCAGCCCAACACGGTGAAATTGGGAGTCTTTTGTGAGGGCGAGTTGCGGCAGGTCGTCCCCATCAAAGTAATGGAGAGGCGTAAAATTTGTCCAGCGCGTGCAGCCGGCATCGCGATCAAGCACGCGGCTTTTGCTGCGCTTGTCCGTGCGCAGGGCAAAAGTCACGGTAAAATCTTCTTCCAGCCGCCCGGCCAAAAGCGCAATATAACGCTTTTCGCAGCGGCCAGCCGCCTCGGCCAGCCGAAAAGCCTTGGCCGCCTGCGGGGAAAGCGCCGCGCACACAATGCCAGAAGTGCCGTAATCAAGACGCTGCATCAACTGAGGGGACAAAGCCTCCGCACTCATACCCGCATCATCTTGGGGATCAGTCTCAGTGGAGCCCTGCCCTGCCATCAACTGCGGCAGCATGCTCTCCAGGCTGTGGCCCCTGCCGCCTGTCAAAGCGGCAGTGTGCAGGCCCACGGGCTTGTAAAAAAAGCAGAACTCGCCCTGACGCTCCAAAAGACGCGGCAACGTGTCAACATTTGCATCTGCGGGGCATGCGCCAGTTACGGTTGCCCCAGCAGCGGCACTCTGAACCTGCTGATCTGCGCCCGGCGCATCAGCCAGTGAAACCACATCCCCTTTGCGCAAACGTTGGGCCGCCGTGCAGGAGCGCCCGTTGACGAGTACCTGACCACTTTCAATGCTGCGCTTGCGCCCTCGCAGGCCCATCTGCGGCAGCAGCAAGGTCAGGGCATAGTCCAGCCTCTGACCGACCATGTCTGCACCGGAGGCTTCAAACTGTTTTGCAGTCGCTTCCTGCGGCTCGGCGCAAGATGCGGAGGAAATTTCATTGCTCACAGGGTCACCGAACTGCCGGGAACAAGCTCCAGCAGGGCTTTGGCGGTTAATTCCGGCACATGGCGCTGCGGATCATTTTCGTACACCATATGTTTTTCTACCAGCCGTACACCCAGTTGGGCGAGGGCGTCACGCTCTCCAGCATCCAGCCCGCCCTCATAGCGACCATTGCGGGCATCAACCAGCACGGTCTGCAACAGGGCCTCGGTGGGGGCGTCGGGGGCGTCTTCGCGCAGATGCCGCAAAATCATGGCAGTCTGCCCCGCCACGGTCAGGCCGTGCAGTTCGGCGTCTGTTCCGGTATTGGGAATAAAAATTTTCGGGCACTGAACGGCAGCCACGGCACGCCCTACATTCTGGGGCAACAAGTTGGCAAGCACGCTGGTGTAAAAACTGCCCATGGGGTAGCAGATGGCCGCCGCCGACCGCAGATAGGCCACCGAGGCCGGGGCAAGGGGCGGACGGCAGGGGGTTTGCAACTTTTTTGCCTGCTCGGTTCCCCGGTCAGGCTCGTGCACGGTGAGGAACAACCGCCGCACAGCGCCTCTGAGATTTTTAAAGCGGTGCTGGCCCACTACAAGGGAACCGTCTTCCAGCTCCGCCGCCAGATGCAGGCTTTCGCTCACAATGGGCAGTACCACGCCGCGCGTTTGCAGCAAGCGGCTGAGAAAGGCCATGACCGGGCCAAACACCCGCTTGTGGTGCAGGTAGCCCCCGGCCAGAATCAGATTGCCCAGGCAGGCGCGGAAGGGGTCAAAATCTTCGGGCATGCGTTGCAGAAAAAAATTGAGATGCAGGCGCAAGGCATCTGCAAACAGCGGCGGCATTGCCGCCCAAGCGGGATGCGCCTCGTTGCTCATGGCGCGCAACTGTTGGCGCAGTTCGTGCGGATCGTTGCATTCCGCCGACTGTTCCGGCAGCCTGCTGGCGCAGAATTCCATTACCGAGGCGGGCACAACCGCGCTGTCGGCCAGAGCCAGCAGGCGGTTGCGGATGTCGCCCACGGCAGGCATGGCAAAGCTGCGGCGCAGTGCCGCAGAACTGCCGCCGGAATCAAAGGGCGTGACGAGATGAACGGAATTGTGGGTGTAGTGGATCAGTTCACGGCTCAGAACGCGCAGAGCCGTGCCGCCCGTAAAAAAAACCAGTCTGGGGCCAAGCGGAGGAAAGCAGAACAGCGAAGCACTTTCGCTCACACGGCGCTCCCCGCTGCCAGGGCATCGCTGTCCGGCGCAACCTCACAGGCGCTGCGACAGGAGGGGATGAGTCCCATTTCGCACATGCGCAAAAAAATCAGCCGCCCGATCCAGGCATCTGTGGCGGCGTAGGCAATCTGACGCGGCGTCAGTTCCATGAGGCTCCAGTTTGAACACTGCGAACCCTTGGAAATACGCCAGCCAAAAAAATTGGCCGCAAGGGTGCGCAACCCCTGGCTCGGCATTTTGTGCGCGCGTGCCACACCGCCAAGATCAACCAGCCCCGCTGGCTCAAAGTCATGCAGGCGGCCAAGATCACGCATATCGTCGCGGATGCCCACACCAGCCTTGACCTGATCGGGGTTTGCCAGAATCTCGACCACATGTGGCCCGAACGGTAAAAAGGCCAACTGCACCAGATACACGGCATTGGCCGTGGCAAGCTGGATCAAAGCCGGAAAATTGCGGCGTCCCTTGCGAAAGGAAGGCCGTGTTTCCGTATCAAATCCAAGCAGGTCTGCGGATCGCAGATCCGGCAGCGCGTTCTTCCAGTCCTCCAGGGTGCGAATAACCTGCACCGGCCCCTCGTAATGAAAAAGGGGCATGGCGTTGATTTCTTCGCAACTCAACCTGCGGCGCAAAACGTCCATATCCATAGGTTACTTACCAATGCAGAATTGGGCAAATATGCTGTTAAGCACTTCAGCCGGGCTGGAAAGCCCGGTCACTTCCCCCAGATGAGCGGCGGCCATATCGAGTCTGACCGCGCAACAATCGTAAGGCTGCCCTGCAACAACATCAGCACGCAGCCCTTCAAGTTCTTTCAAAGCCTTTTCCAGCGCCATGGATTGCCTTGCGTTGGGCGCAAGGCCGTCTTCCGGCGCGGTATCCGAACCGCCCCCAAGCAGCACAGATCGCAACATGGTTGCAAGCTCTTCGACATATGTATCGGAAAGTGCGCTCACTGCGCAACAGGTTCGCGCACCAATCCAGCGGGGAGGGAACACTTTTGGCATGCAAATGTCACATTTGTTCCACACCACGAGCAGGGGCGTGTCGCCCACAGAGTCAAGAACCTCGCGGGCCGCAGGGTCCGGGCAGACCTCTGCCGCCGCACCTTCCTCGCCCAGCAGGCCGCCATCAAGCACAAGAACAACAAGATCAGCCTGAGAAACTTTTTCGCGGCTGCGCGTTACGCCAAGCTGCTCAACGGTTTCTTCAGCCTGTCGCAGGCCTGCAGTGTCTGTCAGGCGTACGGGCAGACCGTCAAGATTGCATGTTTCTTCCAGAAAATCACGCGTTGTGCCGGGGATATCGGTCACAAGCGCGCGCTCGCGCCCTAGCAGCGCATTGAGAAGGCTGGACTTGCCGGCATTTACCGCGCCAGCCAGCACAACTACAGCGCCCTGCTGCACGATCTGGGCCCGTCTGCTCCCGGCCAGCAACCGCCGCACAGCCAGCATGACCCTGTCGAGAACTTCGCAGAGGGCGGCTGGCTCCATGCCTTCAACTTCTTCGTCAGGAAAATCCACGGCAAGGCACATCTGGGCGCGCAGCATTTCCAGTTCTTCACGCAGTTCGGCAGTGCGCCGACCAAGAACGCCTTCAAGGCGGTTGAGCCCGTAGCGCAGTGCCTCGCG
This sequence comes from Desulfovibrio desulfuricans, assembly GCF_024460775.1. Classification (NCBI taxonomy): domain Bacteria; kingdom Pseudomonadati; phylum Thermodesulfobacteriota; class Desulfovibrionia; order Desulfovibrionales; family Desulfovibrionaceae; genus Desulfovibrio; species Desulfovibrio desulfuricans. The sequence continues at coordinate 53,308 of NZ_JANFYZ010000013.1, forward strand.
CGAGGGGGCGGCTATAAGCTCGGCGACGGCTTCGGCCTGGCTCAGATCCATACGCCCGTTGACAAAGGCGCGACGCGAAAATTCGCCGCGTTCTGCCTGACGCGCCCCGTGGCGCAGCGCGCTTTCAAGCACGGCCTGCACCAGAAAAGGGCCGCCATGGCTGTGAATTTCGGCCACATCTTCACCCGTAAAGGTACGCGGCCCAGGCATGAAAACAGCCAGGGCATCATCGAGCGCCTCGCCGTTCCAGTCCAGCACGCGGCCCCGGTGCAAAAGCCAGGGATGGAAATTTTCCACCTGTGCTGAAAGGGGCAGGAACATGCGGGCAAGAACTTCCTTGGCCCGAGGGCCAGAAAGGCGCACGATGCCAATCCCCCCGGCACCGGGAGGGGTCGCAATGGCGGCGATGGTGTCGCCACGTTCTGTCTGCACTGCTGTATCCATATCCTGCCCTATGTTTGCGCGGCCTCGCCAACGCGCGTTGCCGGAGATCTGCGCCCAGTCGGGCTGTTTCTCCGGCAACGTTACAAGCACCTTCAAGACCCTGCTGGCCCCGCTTGCGGTATGAGCGCGCCAAACGCGCGTCTGCCAGTGAGGCTGAAGCTAGACGCGTTCTCCCTTTCTGCGCATGATGACCACGCGCTTCATGGGGCCATCGCCCGTGCTGCGGGTCTGCACGTCAACAGCCTCTTGCAGGCACACGTGCACAATACGCCGATGGTACGAAGAAAGCGGCCTTGTGGAGTAGGAGCGCCCGCTCTGGCGCACCTTGTCTGCAAGAGCCAGAGCCATTTCGCGCAGTTTTTCATCCTGACGGCGGCGGTATTCACCGGCGTCAAGCTGCACCCGCACGGCAGCGTTCATGCCGCGCGATACAATGCGCGATATCATGTATTGCAGGGCGGCAAGGGTCTGCCCTTCGCGGCCTATCAGAAGACCGGAGTCTTCATCGCAATCAATGCCCACATAAACCCTGCCACCGCCGATCTTGACGGTGATGCCCACGCCGTCCCCAGTGATGGGGCGGATGAGCTTGCGCACGGTTTCATCCACAAGGGCTTCAAGCTTAGCGGCGTCAAGCTGCTCCAGAGGAGTAACCGGCAAACCTTCGCCTGCGGCTTCAAAATCATCTTCCAGTCCATCAACCGGGGCGTCAGGGCGCGGTGCGCGCTCGGGGCGATTGTTCTCGCGCTGTGGGGAACGGACCTCTGCCCTGCCGTTGCCCCTGCTGTCGGGGCGGTTATCTGAACGATTGTCAGGCCGGTTGTCCGGCCGGGAATCATTGCGTCGCCCTCTGGCTTCGCGTGCAGGAGTCTCGGCGGGATTAACCGCCTCCACGCCTTCGCCTTCGGCATTTCTGCCTGTGCGCTCGCGGCCCCGGTCGTTTCTGGAATTTCTGCCGGAAGGCTTGGCGCCATTTCTGTCAGGCTTGCCGTTACGCTCACCCCGGCGGTCAAAAGGCCGATCAGCAGGTTTATCCAGCACATTGCCATTAATGGCGGCGTCCAGCTCTTCTTCACTCTCAAAGGCGTCCAGAGACTGCGGCTTGCGGTTGCGGCCCCGGTTGCGCCTGTCATCCTGCTGGTTACGTCTGTCGTCTTGCTGATTGCGCTGAGGCCGGGCCTCCTGCTGGCGGTCGCGCCCATCGCCCCGGCCCTTTTCGGCCTGAACCTCCGGAGCGGTGGGAGCAACGGGAGCCTTGGGGGCTGACGGGGCAGACGATTCAGGTGCAGCCGTAGGTGCTTGCTCCTGCCGATTGCCGCCGTTTTTGCGCTGCTCCGCAGATCCGGCGTTCTCACTCGCAGATGCGGGCTGCCCGGCAGACGGCGCAGGGGCCGAAGCCCCTTCGCCGTTCTTTCTGCCCAGAATGCTTTCCATAGTTTCGCGCAGCTGCACGCGCCTTGCCCGAACCTTGGCCTTGCGCGCCCCCACGATGCCGAATATGCCGGACTTGGCGTCCTGCACTATTTCAATCTCGAGCTTTTCACGCGCTGTGTTGAAGTAGCCGCAGGCTTCCTCTATGGCGCTGTCGAGATCCTTTCCCTGGAATTCCTTAAATCCTTCCATACGAACCCCTTGCTGTGTCACGCGAACCCGCCGGGGCGGCCTACTTCGCTGCGGATGTAGAGAACTTCTTCGCCATCATCCTCTGCTGCGCAATGGACAGGATGTTGTTGACCAGCCAGTACACCACGAGGCCCGAGGGGAAGCTCAGGAACATGGCGGTGAAGATCAACGGCAGGAACATCATGATCTTCTGCTGGGTGGGATCAGTGGCCGGGGGGCTCATTTTCTGCTGGATAAACATGGTCAGGCCCATGATGACGGGCGTGATGTAGAACGGGTCTTTAGCCGAAAGGTCAGCCAGCCAGATGATGTCAGTGCCGGGCAGATAGGTGATGAAGGGCGCGTGACGCAACTCGATGGACGTGAGCAGGGCCTGATACAGGCCAAAGAACACGGGCATCTGGATGAGAATGGGCACACAGCCGCTGGCCGGGTTAACCCCGTAGGTCTTGTAGAGCGCCATGACTTCCTTGTTCATGAGCTCCTTGTTGTCCTTGTGCTTCTCGCGGATAGCCACCATGTGCGGCTGAAGCTTCTTCATCTTTTCCATGGAGGCGTAGCTCTTGGCCGTAAGGGGCCAGAACAGGGCCTTGATGAGGACCGTCAGCAAAATGATGGCCACGCCCCAGTTGTTCACGTACTTCTGGAAAAATTCAAGCAGCCACAGCAAGCCCTTGGCGATCACATGGAACATGCCGAGGTCAATACTCTTGGCAAGCTGGTCAGAAACAGCGGCAAGCTTGGCGCGTTCCTTGGGGCCAACCCAGTAAGAAACCGTAAGTTCGCGCTCCTGGCCGGGGCCGAGCATCACTTCAGGCTCTTCAACGGCAGCGCGGAACACGTTCTGCTGCATGCGGCCCTTGACGGTCACGTTGCTCGTGTCGCCAGGCAGCACCGCAGCAAGAAAATAGGTGCTCATGGTGCCAGCCCAGTAAATCTTGCCAGCAACCTGCGCACCTGTGGTTTCAAGCGTTTTGGGCGAAGATTCTTCGCCAAGGCTTCCATCGTTGTCCCAGGCAAGGCGCATGGCATCGTAACGGTCGCCTGCGGCATTGCTGGCATCGGCGGCCACAGTGTAGCTGACGCGAACGCTGCGGGCCTGATCCGTGGTGTTCACCACGCGGACTTTTTCGCGGATAAGATAGGTATCAGAGCTGAAGGTCATTTCGCGGATAACGCGCAGGTTGTCCACCTCGCCGTCAAAGCGCAGCACACCCTGCTGACCGGCACCGATATTCAGGCCATTTTCATTGCCTTCCACAGACCACTGGCCAGTGCTCCACGAGGGCTGGCTGTTCACCACCAGACCCAGCGGGGCAACTGCGGCGGTCTTGGGGTCAACAAGGTTGACCAGCGGGGAATCCACCGCGAGTCCAGTCTGATACTGCTTGAGCTTGAAGGAGCGTAGCGCGCCGCCGCCAGTGTGAAAAACGGCTTCATAAAGGGGGGAGTTGACCGTGAGGTCGCGGCCCGGGGCGGGCGTGAATACGGGCATGGCCTGCTGCGCGGTTGCGGCGGTCTGCTGGGCCTGTTGCTGCTGGGCAGCCTGCTGCTGCGCCTGCTGTTGCTGGGCAACAATGGCCGGATCAGGCTTGCGGACCCAGCCCATGTACTCGGACACGTAACTCCAGCCCACAATAACGACGAGGCACAAAAGGATGGCGATGATCAGATTTTTTCCGTCTTGCATGAGGGCGTTCACTCCTGGGACAGTGGCGGGACGTCACGGGGACGTCTTGGTGGTGGAACAGGATCATAGCCTGAACCGCCCCAGGGGTGGCAGCGGGCAAGACGCTTGAGCGCAAGCCAGCCGCCCCGGAATATGCCGTGGGTCATGATGGCCTCTGCGGCATAGGCGGAACAGGTGGGATAAAACCGACAGGCGGGGGGAAGCACTGGCGAGATGCAAAGCTGGTAAACGCGTATGGGTAATATGCACAGATTACGCAGCAAATGACTCATGGCAGCCCATCCAATGCCGGACGGCCCGGCTCTCGCCGAACCACGCGCCGCATCAGCGGCAAAAGCTCGGCGGCTACGCTGGCCAAATCCAGCGCAGCCTCTCCGGCATGCTTTTTAGCAACGGTAACGATGTCAGCTTCCTTGGGCAAATCGCTGCGATGCAGTCGATAAAATTCCCTCAGCAGCCTTTTGACGCGATTGCGCACAACAGCATTGCCTACCTTGCGGGAAACAGCCATGCCAGTGCGCGCAGCTAGACCGGGACTATTGCCCGACAGCACAAAAACAAGGAAATGCTCGGTATGCAGACGCCTGCCCCGCTCATAGCACGCCACGAATTCCGCCCTTCGACGTATCCGCAGGTGCTGCGGCAAACCATTCTGATTCATGGGAATACCCATGTAGAACGGGACAAGCCCGCCACGCTAGGCGCTCAGAACCTTACGGCCCTTGGCGCGGCGACGACGGATGATGGCGCGCCCGCTGGGGGTGGCCATGCGGGTGCGGAACCCGTGAGTGCGGGCCCTTCTGATTTTGCTCGGCTGATATGTTCTTTTCATGGCAGACTCCTTAAAAAATTTCCGGCAGGGCCTTGGGCCGACCACCGGGGCGATGCGGCACGCCGGGCCTGAGCGGTTTTGGGGCTACCCCCCGGCTTTTAAGCGCAGAAGGGCAGCGTTGCCCTGGCGTTAAAATATATGGAACAAGCTACATACACGCCAGCAAGGTCTCCGTCAAGCGCCAGATTCCACATACAACGCGCGGCTATAATGCCCTTGTTGCAATTATGCCGCAAGAGTAAACGCGCCACGCTCAAAAAAATCTGAGAGCAACGCGTTCGCACATTTTTTTAGGCGGAAACTTCAAACCGACACAGGTGGATCGCACGGCAAGCCAGGTTCACACGCGCAGCCATCGCGAACCATGCTACCAGAATCTCAGGGCCTTAAGGCCGGGCATTGGCCCTCGGCAACACATCATCCGCTGAAAAAGCCGATGGTGCCGGCACATCTGGCATAGCCCCGCCACCTGCACCGCCAATACTGCCCACAGACGATGCCGCTGCCGATGAATATGGCATGGGCGCAGAGCTTGGCGCTGGTGCAGCATTGGCCGATTTGGCCGGGCCAGTGGCAGAAGCGCCAGACGGGGCCTGCGCTGAAGCAGCGTTATTCATGGCCGGGATGGCGCTGCTGACAGGTGCCGGAAGAGATGTTTTGCCCACCCCCTTGGGCGCCGGGGATGTGGCGGACTGCGGGGCAGCCTTTGAAACCTTGACCTTGCGCTTTGCTTGACGCACCGGCGGTTTTTTGTCCGCCTGAGGAGTCATGGACAACTCCGGCACAGCCGCAGGATCCACAAACCGCGCCCCTTCCAGCGCAATCTGCCGGGGCGTTACAAGAGTATTCCAATACAACCGCCCGCCACCGCTGTGCAGCCACACATCGGTAAGATTGGTGGCCCCGGAGGCCGTGTGAGCAGGAACCTGAGGCGGCAGGGGGACAGCCTCCACGGCAACCGCAACGGGAACGCGGCAAAGGGAAAACGCCCAAAAAGCAAGCAATAGCATACCAACTGACTTGCGCATAAAACTCACCTCTACTGCGCTTATCGGTCTTGAAGCAAAAAAACTTTAGCCTGCAAAAAAAGAAGGCGCGGGCACGGGGGAGAATGCAGAACGCCTGGGCATCATCAGCCACCGGCTGGCAAAGCCCGGCGTTGACAGGCAGCGCTGGCTTGGGCACATTCCCACTAACCGATTAACTTCCAGAAATTCCATATTCACCGCGTATGACAGCATCGCGGTCATACGTTTCCATTCAAGCAATTCAGGAGTCCGCATGTCCAGCAAGCCGGATTTAACAGCAGCCCCCGCGATGCCAGCCCCCTGCATAACACTTATAGGCATGGCCGGAGCGGGTAAATCCACTGTGGGTTCAGCCCTGGCGCAGGAGCTGGGATGGGCTTTTGTTGACAGCGACCACCTGATCGAAGCCGCCTACGGCGCACGCCTGCAAGACATTACCGACAAATTGGGCAAGGCAGCCTTTCTGGATACCGAGGGCAAGGTAATCTGCGCCATCAAGGCCAACCGAACGGTCATAGCCACAGGCGGCAGCGTCATCTACCGCGATGCGGCCATGCGGCATCTGGCTGCGCTTGGGCCTGTTGTCTATATTGATGTGCCCTTTCATCTGATTGAAGAACGCATCGCCCGCAATCCTGAACGTGGCATTGCCATGAATCCCGGCGAGAAGCTTGAGGATATTTTTAACGAACGCAAGGCCCTGTACACATATTACGCAACCCTGCGTTGCCCCGCCGAGGGTAAAAATCCGGCCCAGTGCGCGCGCTGGATTCGCGATCACCTGCCCGAGGGTTTTCTGAAAGGCGATGCAGCCTGATCTGTCCCTTGCCGCACCAACACAGGCAAGAACAACTCGGCCCTTTTTCCCTAATTGCATTGCCAGGGTCTAATCCGACCCATTCTGCATCTCAGGCTCGGCCCACTGGTGCTATCCTGCCTGTGCCATGGGCACCGTCGCTCACCCGGATACACCTGCGTCACGCAAAAAAACAAAAGCGGGGCCGAAACCCCGCTGAAATCTCTTCACGAACGGCGACACACCGAGCGTGGAACATCCGCTCCGGCAGAACGCAGCGCCAGGCAGCGCGCAACCAGAGCGGCGTTACTACTTTTGCTAATACTGCCAGGTCGAACCGTCAAAACGGATCAGTTCGTTAATGTTGCGAGCCTTGACCTGTTCGCAAGAAGCAGTAGACATAGCTTCCTGACGGGTCTTGCCACGGCAATCCATTACCCTTTCCTGATACCGGATAAAGCCGACGTACTGACCAGTGGGGCTGGGGCGCAATTCAGTGGTCACGTTGGAAGAGTCCACATCAATGTAGGTCCCCACGTAATCCTTGCCGTCCTGGCGCACTTCCCTGGAAGACTTGGAAGGCATCACAGTGCGGGCAGCCTGAGCAGCCAGCTTGTGGCCCACCATAGTGAGTTCGGCGGCGACCTGAGCTTCGGTCTTCGCGCCTTTTTTGGTGGCAACGGGCTTAACTTCAGCCGCTTTTTCGGCCTTGGTTTTACCCTTCTTGCCCTTAGCGTCCTTGGCAGGAGCTACAGGGGCCGGGGTCGGTTCAGGGGCTGCGGTCTGTTCCTGCGGCTGAGCGGGCTTTATTTCTTCATCAGTGGAAGAAGAGCCGCCAAACCAGGCGCAACCGCCAGTGGTCAACCCCAACGTGAGAATGAGTGCCAGAATCTTACGCATGTGCCATGCACCTCATAAAAAGCCGGGCGGCATACACCACCCGGCTTTTGCTTTAATTCGACTGACGCGAAGACGCTCCGAGATTACTCGAAGGACACTTCGGTGCGCCGGTTCATGGCGCGACCTTCGTCGGTCTTGTTGTCATACTTGAAGGACTTGCCGCGGCCAATGGCGGTCATGCGGCTGGAGGGGATGCCCTGCTTCACGAGGTAGTTCTTCACGGAGCTGGCGCGTTCCTGCGAAAGCTTCATGTTGTAAGCATCGGAACCCACAAAGTCGGTCCAGCCGGAGAGAACAACGCGCTTGTTGGGGTTGTTCTTGATCAGGGTGGCGGCTTCGTTCAGGATGCCCATGGCCTTGCCGTCAAGAGCATAGGAATTGAAAGCGAAGTGCACGCCGCGCAGCACGATGACGTCTTCGTCCTTGCAGAACACGGAAAGCACAAAGCGTTCAACAGCGGCATCGCTGGTGGCCAGTTCTTCACCACGCACCACAACGGCGTTGGAGTTCAGGGCGCCGATCTTTTTGATGGTGGCTTCACCATTGGGGGTGTCGGCCAGGGAGATCACATGCACAACCAGGTTACGCTGGCTGGCGTACATCTGGCTCACAACCTGCACGAGGTCGGTACCACGGTTGTTGTCGCCGTCGGTCACGAGGATCAGGGCGGCGTCGCGCTTCATGCTGGAGATGAAGGGTTCATACGCCTGCAGGCCGTTGCCCATGCTGGTCATGCGGCCAAAAATATCAAAGTTGCTGCTCAGCTTCTTGAGGCCAGCGGCCATGGCGGCGCGATCCCAAGGACCCTGGGCAATGATGGCGCCGTTGGGCGAAAGGGTGTGCAAGCCACCATTGTAGCTCAGAGCGGGGATAGCGGCGTTGATGCGCGTAAGCACATTTTTGGCCACAACAATCTTGTCCTGCTTCAGCTTGTCGTTCTTCATCATCATGGAACCAGAATAGTCCACTACGAAGTCGAAGCTCTCAATTTTCTTGTTACAAGCCGGAGCGGCCGCAGCGGCCACGGCGTAGCTCAGAACAAGAGCGGCCGCAAGAGCAAGAAGACGAAACGATTTCATACTGCCTCCCAAACGTTGTTAGTGTCGTCGATTACCGTCAACAACAGTAAATCGCGGTGTGCCCGCCACGTTACCGGCTCACTCACAGCCATAGGCCTTGGAGACGGCAACTGCCTTTCACATACCCGCGTTTAGGAAAAACCGCAAGTTGTAAATAGGAAACACTCTTTCGCTTTTTCATCACAGTCCAACTGCAACGTACATCCGATTATTTCCCTTTGTCAGCAAAAATCCGGCGGCTGACCCCGCTCTGCCGCCAGCGCTGGACAGCCCGCCGGGGCTGAGGCATACTTTGTCAAGAACCAAGGATTTTCCATGCCTGCACTGACTTTTTCCAAATGGAGCCCCGGGGGCAACACCACCCTGCTTTTTCCCGACGCTGGCCAGCGCCCGGCAGAACAGGCGCGTCTGGCGTCTTTGGCGCTGGATTCTTCCATGCTTGGGGGCGAACAGGCGGGATTTGTGAACCTGTCCCAGCATAAACTGCGTATGGCGGGCGGTGAATTTTGCGTCAATGCCAGCCGCGCCGTGGGGGCCTTGCTGGCATACACTGCCCAATATTCAGGCCCGGAACAGGGAGTGCTGGACGGAATTGCCCCTCGCAGTGAACAAAAAACCGAAGCTGCTGCCCCAGCAGAACACCCTGTCCGCCTTGATGAAATCCAGGTTTCCGGCTGGCAGACTCCTGTACGCCTGCGCACCCGCGGCTCCGCCCCGCTCTGGCAGGTGGAGGCTCTGCTGCGCCTCCCTGAATATTCCATTACTACTATAGAAAAAGGCGCGCATCTGGTGCGCCTGCCGGGCATCTGCCATCTGCTGCTTGGCGGGGCAACGCATCCCCTGCCTGATGACTGCCATGCAGTGGCCGCCCAGTTACGCCAACAGCACGGCCTTGAGGTCGAGCCTGCCGCGGGCGTTATCTGGTGGCGGGAATGTCAGGGCCTGCTGGACATGCTGCCCCTTGTGCATGTGCGCGATGCCGGAACAACATTTCTTGAGAATGCCTGCGGTTCCGGTGCCTTGGCCCTGGCCTTGTGCCTTGCGCGCGCAGGCACGCGCCGCACTTTCTCTATCATGCAGCCCGGCGGCTCGGCCCTGGACGTGCGGCTGTTTGCTGAAAGTGGCCTTGATATGGCTGGCATAGACGGCCCGGTGTCGCTTGTGGCACGTGGCAAGGTCTGGCTGCCTGATCCAGACTCCCGCCCTGGCTTGACCCAAAAGCTGGCATCCAGTTTGTCACCCAATTTGAGCTGACGCATGGCTGAAAAGCTTCGGGAAGGGTTCACTACCGGCAGCGCAGCAACAGGGGCAGCGCTGGCCGCACTGCAACTGTTGCGCACGGGCACAGCGCCGGATGCAATCCCGGTGCCCCTGCCCCCTTTTAGGGCTCAGGGCGCACACAATCAGTGCAAAAACACCAATGGCCTGCCCGAGCCTCGGGGCTGGCTGCGCCTGAAGATTGAACACTGCGCCGCAGGGCCTGCGCCGGAACTGGGTGCGGCATGGGCCGCTGCCGAAGCTGACGCCGCAAACGGGCTGGCCGATCCGCCTCCACCGGATATCATTGCCATTGCCCACGCCAGCATAATCAAGGACGGCGGCGATGACCCTGACGCCACGTCTGGCGCGCGCATAACGGCCACGGTGGTGGAGAGCGCGCTGCCCCCCACGCATCTCCCTGCAAACCAGGCCGAGGATGCGGCACGGCAGGCACCCGCCCATAACGCAGAGGGGGGATCACCCGACACGACAGTTGCATACCCCGACCACATCATTATAAAGGGAGGGCCGGGGGTGGGGCGCGTCACCCTGCCGGGCTTGCCTGTGCCCGTTGGCCAGGCTGCCGTCAACCCGGTGCCGCGCCAACAGATAACTTACGCCCTGCAAGCGCAGGAGCAGAAATATGCCGCTGCCCTCCAGTGCCGCACCCGGCTGACGGTATTTGTCAGCGTGCCTGCTGGCGCGCAACTGGCGCACAAGACCTTCAACCCCAGATTGGGTATTGAAGGCGGCATTTCCATATTGGGAACCCAGGGCACGGTGCGTCCGTTCAGCCATGATGCGTGGAAGGCCACTATCGAACAGGGGCTTGCCGTGGCCCGCGCCACAGGCTGCCATTGCGCATGCCTGACCACGGGAAGGCGCTCGGAACGGCTGCTTATGGAGCGCTACCCCGACCTGCCGGAGCGCTGCTTTGTACAGGTGGCGGATTTTGCGCAGTTCTCCCTGCAAGCTGTGGGGAGCATGCAGTTTGAGCGCATTATCTGGGGCTGTTTTTTTGGTAAACTGGTCAAGCTGGCCCAAGGGCATGCGTACACTCATGCAAAGGATTCCACGCTGGACATGCAGGCCCTTGCGCAGCTTGCCAGCGAAGCTGGCGCTGCCTGCGCGGATGCTATCACCCGGTGCGTAACAGCGGCTCACGCACTGGAACTGCTGCTGGCAGACAGCGCAGGAACAGAGACTATCAAGCGGGTGGCGCAACAGGCGGCGCGCACCGCGCAACTTTTTGCAGGCCGCCCCGTGAGCTTGCACCTTTTTCACACTGACGGCAGGGAATTATTGGCGTTATGAAACAACAGGTCTCACTGCCCGGCTTTGCCGTTCCAACCCACACGCCCGACACCCAGACACGGGACGATGACGCAGCCAACGCCGTTCCGGCCGAGGCTCTTGCCGCTGGCCTGCTGGAGACTCCCGGCGAGCATTCTGCTGAAGAGCCCATTACGCATGCCACTGCCGATGTTGATGAGCAGGCTGCCGACTCGCCGGAATTTCCTGCTGACGACCCGGCGGCTGCCCCAAATATCTGCGCAGTTGCGGAGCCCGCCGCTACATGCAACGCCGCCGACGCAGACACTGCACGCGTTGATGCCCCGATTACCGCTGATGAAGCGCTGCCTTGCGCTGATAATGCGAATACCGAAACGGCAGATGCGGACGCATCAGACAATGATGAGCCCCTCCTTATGGATTCCGCTCCCGCATCCACGGATGCCGCCCCTGCCACGCCCGCAGAGCTGCCAGCCGAATCCGCTGCAACAGCAGCTACAAACACACTTGCCGCCAACACCGCACAGGCCGCACCTGAGGCCGAAAGCGCGCCTGCCATTACTGCACCCGCCGCCGCTACGCCCGCCAGCCCTGCCGTTGCGGGCACAGCCGAGCAGGATGACTGGCCGCCCATGTCGGAAATGTTGCAGTCATTCTTTGTTTTTGAGCCAACGACTGTCGCGCCGGAACCCATCACGGTCATGGGCCTCGACTGCGCACGCCCGCGAGGTCTGGCAGGTCTGGCCGAAGCCCAGCGTCAACTGGCGGAACAAGCCGACGTGATCTGCGCCGGACGCATGCTGCTGGAGGAATTTTCCGGCAGCAGTCTGGAATCCAGCAACGGAGCAACCGGGGGCGCAACCAGTGGCACAGACGGGAGTTCGACAGAAAGCCATCCCGCAGGCGATCAGGAGAACCCTCCCGCAGCAGGCCCTGCCCTCAAGGCGCGGCTACTGCCCCTGACCACGCCGCTGGAACCGCTGCTCACCCGGCTCAGCCAGTTGCGGGCCGCTGGAGAGCGTGTGCTTGTGCTGGCAGACGGCGACCCACTGCTTTTTGGCATCGGCGCAACCCTAGTGCGCCGCATGGGGCCGGATGCCGTGCGTCTGCTGCCCGCTGTCAGTTCCCTGCAGCAGGCTTGCGCGCGCCTTTCCCTACCGTGGCACAAGGTTATCTGCCTCTCCCTGCACGGGCGCGATGATTTGCGCCCTCTCAACGTGGCCTGCGGCAAGAATGCCCCGCTCTGCATCCTGACTGATGCGCGCATGTCGCCCGATGTGCTCGCCCGCCACCTGCTCGACCGTGGGGTGGACTGGTTTGATGCCCATATTTTTGAGCGCATGGGCGCTGCCGATGAATGCGTCAGCCACCTGAGCCTGGCCGATGCCGCCGGGCGCGAATTTGGCCCGGCCTGCACAATGGTGCTGATACCAATGGCTCCGGCCCGCCGCCCGCATCTTGGGCTTGACGCCGACCAGCTTGCGGTTGACCGGGGCCTCATAAGCAAAAAACCTGTGCGCGCCGCCGCTCTGGCGCTGCTGCGCATTGAAGCCGGGCACGTGGTGTGGGATCTCGGTTCCGGCTCGGGCGCTGTGGCTCTTGAAGCTTCCGTGCTGGCGCACGAGGGCCGCGTGATCGCGGTGGAACGCTCCGCCGGGCGCGCCATGGGCATTCAGGAAAACCGCCGCCGCTTTGGCGCGGCCAATGTGGAAGTGCGCCTCGGGCAAGCCCCCGACTGCCTGCCCGGCCTGCCTGATCCGCAGCGGGTATTTATCGGCGGCGGCCTTTCCGGCGATGACGGCGATGACATTTTGGGGCACGTATGCCTGCGCCTCCCCGTAGGAGGCCGCGTGGTGGTCAGTTGTGTGCTTCTGGACAGTTTCAGCCTGTGCCGTCGCTTTTTTGAAGACATGGGCTGGCCTGTGGAAATTCTGCAAATCAGCGCGTCTGAAGGCAAGAGCCTTGGCGGCGATGTTCATCTGGCGGCCATGAATCCCGTATTTTTGCTCGCCGCCCAAAAACCCGCGCCTGCTCCCATTCAGTCCGGCGCACAGCCCGAAGGCAGGTAGCCGCATGGACAGCGCGCAGCAGACCGGGATCACGCCCGGCATCGTTACATTTGTGGGCGCAGGGCCGGGTGATCCAGACCTCATGACCATCAAGGGGCGCAAGGCCATTGAGCAGGCCGCCCTCGTGCTCTATGCGGGTTCGCTGGTGCCGCGCGAGGTGGTTGCCTGCGCCGCGCCCAACGCCATGGTTGTGGATTCCGCCCCGCTGAATCTCGAGCAGTGCCATGCGCTGGTGCGGGCAACCGCACTGGCGGGCCGCTCCGTGGCCCGTGTGCATACGGGCGACCCATCCCTGTACGGTGCGTTGCGCGAGCAGGCCGCCCTGCTGGATGCGGACGGCATCCCCTGGCGTGTGGTGCCGGGCGTTACCGCCGCCTGTGCGGCTGCGGCTGCGGCGGGCATTACCTTTACCGTGCCGGAAGTAACCCAGAGCCTCATTATCAGCCGCCTTGAGGGCCGTACCCCCGTCCCGGCGCGTGAGCATCTGCACCTGCTGGCGCAGCATGGGGCCTCCATGGCCGTATACCTCTCCGCAGCGTCGGCTCAGGCTCTTCAGGACGAACTCTCGCGCAGCCTGCCGCCCGAAACACACATTTTTTGCGCCCACATGGTCAGCTGGCCCGAGGAACAACTGCACTGGACCACGCTGGGCGAACTGGCCCAGTGCATAACCAGCCACAACCTCACCCGTCAGACCGTTTTTCTTGTGCTGCCCGCAGAAAGCTGCGAGGGCGCGCCCTCCCGCCTGTACGCCGCCGATTTTTCGCACGGCTACCGCGCAGCCAAAAGCTGATTTCATTCCGACATACCACCATTAATATGGGATTCAGGCAGTGTGCTTTTACGCATCCCGCTTGAATCCCATATCTTTTTTGAACAAGCCATCCTGTTACGCAATAATAGCGTGACACGTTTGCAAAATACGCTTGTATTGTTTTAGTTATCACACAACAAGCAGATTTTGTAATGTTGCATGGTTTAAAATATACAATATTTAATTGTATTTTTTTTCACAATATGTATCAGATCATGTCAGCACAAACAAAAATCTACTACTTTATATGGATTTGCAATCCATATATCTCCCTTATTGTCTTTTTAGACAATCATGGTTTTAAAAAAAGGAGTGATTCATGAACAAACCGGACATTCAGGATTCGTACTCCCTATTCATCGACGGCCAATGGAAGCAGGCCTCTGACGGCGGCACGTTTGAAACGTTCTGCCCCGCCAATGGCGAACGCCTGGCAACCTGCGCCGAAGCCACCAAGGAAGACGTGGACGCAGCAGTGGCGGCTGCCAACAAGGCCTGGGGCGGCTGGAAAAAGATCGACCCCATTGAACGGGCCAATATGCTGCTGAAAATTGCAGACATCATTGATGCCAACAAAGAACACCTCGCCATGGTGGAAACGCTGGACAACGGCAAGCCCATACGGGAAACCATGAATGTGGACGTTCCCTTTGCCGCCGACCACTTCCGCTACTTTGCCGGGGTGGTGCGCGCTGATGAAGGCACTGCCGTCATGCTGGACGAAAACACCATGTCGCTGGTGTTCCGCGAACCCATAGGCGTTGTGGGCCAGATTGTGCCGTGGAACTTCCCCTTCCTCATGGCTGCCTGGAAGCTGGCCCCCGTGCTTGCCGCCGGGTGCTGCACCGTGTTCAAGCCTTCCAACCATACTTCGCTTTCCGTGCTGGAGCTGGCGCGGCTTATTGCAGACGTGCTGCCCAAGGGGGTGTTCAACGTCATCACCGGGCGCGGCTCCCGCTCCGGCCAGTTCATGCTTGAACATCCAGGCTTCCGCAAGCTGGCCTTCACCGGGTCTACAGAAGTTGGCCGTCAGGTTGGCCTTGCAGCGGCAAAACGCCTCATTCCCTCCACCCTTGAGCTGGGCGGAAAATCGGCCAACATCTATTTTCCCGATTGTCAGTGGGATCTGGCAATGGACGGCCTGCAAATGGGCATTCTGTTCAACCAGGGGCAGGTATGCTGCGCCGGGTCGCGCGTGTTTGTGCATGAGGACATTTACGACCAGTTTGTGGCAGAAGCCGTGGAGCGTTTCAACCGCGTCAAGGTCGGCCTGCCGTGGGATCCTGCAACCCAGATGGGTTCGCAGATTTACGAATCGCACCTCAAGGCCATTCAGCTTTGCATTGAGCAGGCCAAGGCGGAGGGCGCCACCGTACTCTGCGGCGGCGAGCGCATCACGGATGGCGAGCTTGCCAAGGGCTGCTTCATGCGTCCGACCCTGCTCGGCAACGTCACCAACAACATGCGTGTGGCTCAGGACGAAATCTTCGGCCCCGTGGCGGTCATCATCAAGTTCAGGACGGAAGAAGAAGTTGTGGGCATGGCCAACGACAGCCCCTACGGTCTGGGCGGCGCGGTCTGGACACGCGACATCAACAGGGCCATGCGCATAAGCCGCGCCATTGAAACAGGCCGCATGTGGGTGAATACCTACAACAGCATTCCGGCTGGCGCGCCCTTTGGCGGACACAAGGAGTCGGGCATCGGGCGTGAAACGCACAAGATCATTCTTGAGCACTACACCCAACAAAAAAACATCCTCATCAACCTGTCGGAAAAGCCCACGGGATTCTATCCCTAGCATCCGCACACATGCGGCGAACGCTCTGGGCGGTTGCCGACGTATCAGAACGGCCCCGGAAGGGGCCGTTTTCTCTGGCGGGTGGGGCAAACCTGAGCACCCCGCATAAAACGCGAGAGGCAGAGGCCCCACGCCCCCGCTACAAGCTCACAGCGCCGAGGCTGTGCTCGGCTAAAGACACGAAAAGCTTTCGCTGGCGGCGCGGCTAAGCCGCGACCGGCTCAACCTTTTCGGTGCTGCCGCTGCCCGGCAGCACGAGAGGCGGGCCATCGCTGACTAAAGATATTTGCAGCACATAAAACGCGAGAGGCAGAGGCCCCACGCCCCCGCTACGGGCGCTATGCGCCGAGGATAACCTCGGCTAAAGACACGAAAAGCTTTCGCTGGCGGCGCGGCTAAGCCGCGACCGGC
>NZ_JANFYZ010000014.1 GCF_024460775.1 Desulfovibrio desulfuricans
CGCGTCCCAAACTTCGCGGATGGCGGAATACAGTGACCGAAGGGCAGCAAAATCTAAAGGTTCACCTCAACTGAGAGGCGAATCGCACGCCGATGTGGTGAGAGCGCGCTACAGGATCCGGAATCCCGTGCCGAAGGGCAGCAAAAGATAAGCTCCGCGAGGAGACGAGATCGCGCACCACTCAGGCGACCCAAACCTTGTCGTGCGGCGAAATCTTTGACGAATTTGCACATGGACTATATGTTTAAATCAGTAGTGAGGGGTTACTGTGGAATGATCGATCAAATGTCGTCATGCTGAGTATCCCTGTGGATCAGTGAGCATGCCGGAAGCAGGAGAATCCCATGAAGTTTACCTCAGTCAATTTGCTGGATGAACTGGCCAAGCCGGAATTCTCCTCGCTGCTTTCCGCTTTTCATGAGCGCAGTTTCCTCAAAAACAGCATGATTTTTACGCCTAGCTATGATGAAGAGTTGGAAAGTTCCCCAACGCCAGTTTCTTCAGCAGGGGAGCGGCTGACAGCCGGCAATTATGTGTTCATTGTGAGCAAGGGCCTTGTGCGCGTATATCTTGCCTATGGCGAAAAGGAATTTACCCTCGCCTTTCTCAAACCGGGCGATGTGTACGTCAGCCATTCAAGCGCGCAGGTGCAGGCTGTGGAAGATACCACAATCCTGCTGGTGGACACGCCCACGTTTAACCAGCGCATGATGTCCGTGCCGCAGTTTACGGTAACTGTTGTGCGGGTGCTTGGCGGTATTCTCAAAAATACGTTTAGTATTGTGGATGGCCTTGCTCTGCGTGATGTTTCTGCCCGCCTGGCTCGTCATCTTGTTTCTGCCGCGCAAGAAAGCGCCCTCGGCCCTGATGGTCGCCGCCGCGTCCGCCTGCAGCTTTCGGGCGAGATGTTGGCCCAGACCCTCGGGGCGTCCCGCCAGACCATTTCCACCTTGCTGACCGACCTGACCCGCTCGGGCATTCTGCTCAAGGAGCAGCGCGGCGTGTATTGCATTCTTGACGAAGGTCGTCTTCGCGAACTTCTGGACTAACCCGCCAAAATTTCCTTCTGCTCAGCTCTTTCCAGTTATTAATTTCAGACTTTTTTACTATTTTTTTTTACTGTGTTCATGATAAAAATATAATTATTTTATATGATTAACTTGTTATAAAAATCATCACTGCTCCATTGTCGCACATCTGACTGACGCTCTTGCCTGACTGTGATACCAGTATGACAAAGATGGCGGCGCAGACTTGGCGCGCCGTGTAACCTCAAGTTTTGTGGGGCAGCTATGGAAAGCAAGAAGCGCGACATCAACGACATGTCCATATGGGATGATGCCAAAAGTATGCTGGCAAAGGCCAGAGCAGATGGCGTAGAAACAGCCTGGGACAGACTGGATCAGCAAACGCCGCATTGCCGTTTTTGCGAGCTTGGCACCACCTGTCGCAATTGCGTTATGGGGCCGTGCCGCATCAGTGCCAAGGCCGAACCTGGTGGAAAACTTTCTCGTGGCGTGTGTGGCGCAGACGCCGATGTGATTGTGGCCCGCAACTTTGGCCGTTTTATCGCTGGCGGCTCTGCTGGGCACTCCGATCACGGACGTGATGTGATCGAGGCTCTGGAGGCAGTAGTGGAAGGCCGCGCCCCCGGCTACCAGATTCGGGACGAGGCCAAACTGCGGCGTATTGCTGCCGAGCTGGGCGTGGCAACAGAAGGGCGCGATGCCCTTGATGTGGCCGCCGATGTGGTGGATGCCTGCTACAGCGATTTTGGCAGCAGGCGCAAGGCGGTCAATTTCCTCTCTCGTGTTCCGGCCAAGCGCCGCGAGCTGTGGGAAAAGCTCGACATCACTCCGCGCGGCGTTGACCGCGAAATAGCCGAAATGATGCACCGCACCCACATGGGCTGCGATAATGATGCGCCCAATACCATGCTGCATGCGGCGCGTTGCGCCCTGGCCGACGGTTGGGCTGGTTCCATGATCGCCACAGAACTGTGCGACGTGCTTTTCGGTACACCCAAACCCAAAATGTCCACCGCCAACCTTGGCGTAATCAAAAAGGACACAGTCAATATCTTGGTGCACGGCCACAATCCTGTGGTGTCCGAGATGATTCTGGACGCAGCTCGCGACCCTGAAATGATCGAGCTTGCCAAAAAGAACGGAGCAACAGGCATCACTGTTGCCGGGTTGTGCTGTACCGGTAATGAGCTGCTCATGCGGCAGGGCATCCCCATGGCAGGCAACCACCTGATGACGGAGCTGGCAATCGTGACCGGCGCTGTGGAAGTTGTGGTAGTGGACTACCAGTGCATCATGCCGAGCCTTGTGCAGGTGGCTGGCTGCTACCACACCCGTTTTATCGACACAGCAGCCAAGGCCCGCTTTACCGGGGCCATCCATTTTAATTTCCATCCCGAAAATGCACAGGAAGAAGCCCGCAAGATCGTCCGCATGGCAGTGGACGCCTTTGTGGAGCGCGACCCCAAGCGTGTGGAAATCCCCGCCGAACCTGTCAGCATCATGACCGGTTTCTCCAACGAGGCCATCCTTGAGGCTCTGGGCGGTTCGCTTGATCCTTTGTTGGATGCCGTCAAGGCTGGCACGGTGCGCGGTTTTGTGGGCGTGGTTGGCTGCAACAATCCCAAGATCAAGCACGATTCGGCCAACGTGGGCCTCATGAAGGCGCTTATCAAAAAAGATATTATGGTTCTGGCCACAGGCTGCGTCACCACAGCGGCGGGCAAGGCCGGGCTGCTGGTGCCCGAGGGCGCTTCCATGGCGGGGCCGGGGCTGCAAAGCCTGTGCGGGGCGCTGGGCATTCCTCCTGTGCTGCACCTCGGCAGTTGCGTGGATAACGCCCGTATCTTGCAGTTGTGCGCGCTGATCGCCAATGCACTGGGCGTGGATATTTCCGATCTGCCCGTGGGCGCGTCCTCGCCGGAATGGTATTCTGAAAAAGCGGCGGCCATCGGACTGTATGCGGTTGCCAGCGGCATTTACACGCATCTGGGCCTGCCGCCCAACATCCTCGGCTCGGAAAAGGTGACGGATATAGCCCTAAATGGTCTGGAACAGATTGTGGGCGCATCCTTTGTGGTCAATGACGATCCCGAAAAGGCGGCTGATCTGCTGGATGCGCGCATCCGGCAGAAGCGGCAGGGCCTTGGCCTGCAACCCTAGGCCAGTGTGTTTTGCAGAGCGGGTGGGCGGGCCTGTCCGCTCTGCGCAAGGCGAAAGGACACGTACATAAACCACAGGGGGATTGCATGAAGATTGCCGTTTCTGGCAAGGGCGGCGT
This sequence comes from Desulfovibrio desulfuricans, assembly GCF_024460775.1. Lineage (NCBI taxonomy): Bacteria > Pseudomonadati > Thermodesulfobacteriota > Desulfovibrionia > Desulfovibrionales > Desulfovibrionaceae > Desulfovibrio > Desulfovibrio desulfuricans. The sequence continues at coordinate 3,307 of NZ_JANFYZ010000014.1, forward strand.
GGGCAAAACCTCTATCACCGCCTGGCTTGGCGATTATCTGGCGCGGCGCGGAGAAAAAGTCTGGCTTGTGGATGCCGACACGGCGCTTTCGCTCGGGCAGGCCTCTGGTCTGGCGCGGGCTGATCTGCCGGAGGCCCTCACCCAGCGCGCCGCATTGATTGAAGAACGCATTCGTCCCGCTGGCAAGGGCGGCATGATGGATCTTGATCCGCATGTCAGCGATCTGCCCGAGGCTCTGTCGGCCCCTCTGCCTGTTGTGGGGGAAGGGGCGAAAACAGCAGGCGACAAACGCCTGCTGGTCATGGGGCCCTTGACCAGCGCCGGGGGCGGCTGCGCTTGTGAAAGCAACGCCCTGCTCAAGGCCCTGCTGGCGCACCTGGTACTCGACAGACGTGAATGGGTGCTGGTGGACATGGAGGCCGGTGTGGAACACCTGGGCCGGGGAACCGTGGCTCATGTGGATGCCCTGCTGGTGGTATCCGAGCCGAGTATGCGTTCGCTGGAAACAGCGGCGGAGGTTGCCCGTATGGCTGGCGATCTGGGCCTGCACCGCCAGGTGCTGGTGCTGAACAAGGCCACACCTGACCAGGTCGCTGACCTGCCGCCTATTGCCGATCTGCCGCAACAGCGCATCAGCATGCCTGATCTTGAGCCGCTACGGGCGCGCCAGTTGCGGTCCGGTTCTGTTTTGGGGCTGGGCGATGAAACAGAAAAGATGCTGGACAATTTTTGCGCCAGCCTGCTGCAAAAAATCGAAAGCGAATCCGTCCAACGAGGGTAGCGCATGCTTTGCCCGACAAGTGTCATTGGCCCTGTCTGGCTGGGGATAATTGCGGCAGATTTGGAAAGTTCACGCTATAAAGTTTAGGCCCCGGTTATGCCGGGGCCTTTTGCGTGCTTGGGGCAAAGCGCGAAAAAAACGCCAACCTACTGCCTCAGGCTTCCAGATCCGTTTGCCCGTTGTAGCGCAGTACAAAGTCCAGGCAGTCCGCACTGGAAAGCGGGCGGCTGAAATAATAGCCCTGAAACGTATGGTAGCCGATGCCCGTAAAAACGCGCAACTGCTGCTCGTCTTCCACGCCTTCCACCACTGTGGTTATGCGCAGGCTGCGGCTCAAATCCAGAATGCTGCGCACGATCTGTTCCTGCACGTTGCTGTTAAGGCTTTCCGTCAGGGAGCGGTCAACCTTGACCGTGGTCACAGGAAAGGCGCGGATGTAACGCAGAGATGTGTGCCCCATGCCGAAATCATCAATGGCAAGGCGTACTCCAAGCACACGCAGCCGGGTGAGCAGATCAAGAGTGCGGGCGTCTGGCTCCAGAATGGAAGATTCCGTAATTTCCAGTTCAAGCTGGGTGGGTGAAAGGCCCAGACCGTGCAGCGTACCAAGCACCATCTGGGCAAAGTTGGCATTGCGCAGCTGGCTGGGAGTGATATTGACGGCGATTACAAGGTCATGCGGAACAGCGGGATGCCATGCAGCGCGCTGTTTACAGGCCTCAAGCAGTACAAACTTGCCCAGTCGGTCAATGAGGTTTGTGTCTTCGGCAAGCGCAACAATAATGGGCGGGGCCACAGGGCCATATATGGGGTGATCCCACCGCAGCAGGGCTTCCACGCCTGCCACGCGCTTTGCCGTGTGGTCGCACTGCGGCTGAAACACAAGATAGAGCTGACCGTCATTGGCGTTTAGCGACCGCTCAAGGTCTGTGGCAAGCGTGTGGGCAAGGCGGCCCACTTCGCCGGGAATATTCAGGCACTTGCGAGTGTCGGGAGACCCAAAATCACAGCGGCTGGCAATTTGCAGCAGGTTGTGCATAACCTGCTTGCCGTGCTTTTCGCGCACTGCGTCAGAGAGAGCCACAAAGGGCAGATATATGAGGAAGCCAAGCCCAAGGTTAATCATCTGCAAAATGGACCCGTTGATGCTGCCAGTTGCGACATAGCCGCTGAGCAGTGGGGGGGTGGTCCAGGCAACTCCCACCGTGGTATGCGGCACAAAGCCAATAATTGTTGCAAGGTATGCCACTACGGTTTGTACCGCTGGCACCAGAAGAAAAGGAATGGCAAACGCGGGGTTGAGCATCAGGGGAATGCCAAAAATAAGAGGCTCATTGACGTTGCACAGGGCCGGGACCAGCGCCAGCAGGCAGAGTTTTTTCATACCCCAGTCGCGGCAGCGTACCAGAACGGCAAAGCACAGGGCCAGGGTGGAGCCAGAGCCGCCCATGCGCGTAAAAGTATCAAAGAATATTTTTGTAAAAACAAAAGGCGGCTCGTTGCCATACATTATGGCTTTGGCATTAACCAGGCCCGCAGGGCTGAGGATGTTCACATCCACAGAATTGAGCACGTTGGGGCCATGAGCGCCGAAAAACCAGAGCACCTGCGAGGTGAAGCTGTAGAGCAGGCCAAAGCCGAGGCCATTGCCGCTATGCTGAAAGGGCAGGGTAAGCAGCTTGCTTGTTGCTGCATGCAGGTCTGTTGTTCCCCATAGCGTCAGCAGAAAGCGGATAAACCCGAAAAGCAAGATTGTTGCCATGGCCGCAGGCATAACTGTGACCACATCGCGTACAACCGGATCATGCCCCGCCATTTCTTCCGACAGATGAAAAATACGGTACCGCGCAAGGCGCACAAATACGGCGCTGCCCGCCATTGCCACGCACATGGCAAGCAGCAGGCCTCTGTCCATGGAAAAGCTGATGGTCCAGGAACTTGTTTCTTCCGGTGCAACAATGACAAAAAAGCAGGAGAGAACCACCAGCGAACTCAGCATTGGGCTGACGGCTGGGGCAGAGGGATTGGTCAGGTTGGCCCGCATGGCGCTGGCACCGCCCAGTGCGCAGGCCAGGGCCAGGGCGGATATGCCGAATGTGCCTGCCACAAGGGTGTCGCACGCGCGCATTCCCACGGGGCCGAGCAGTGCGTCAACGGCATTTTGCGCGGCTTCAAAGGGCAAATTGCGTAGCAGCAAGGTGAATGAGCCGATCATTATGAGCGGCAAAACAATGAACAGCCCTCGCCGTATGGCAAGAAAAAATGGCCTCCCGCTCAAATTATCAAGCAGGCACAAGAGGGATTGGGCTAGCTGTTTGCTGTTCATATGCAGAGTGTCGCTTGCAAGTCCACCTTCTACGGCTCAGTGTATACAGTCAGGCTGAGCCGTTTGATCGAATTCGTGTCAAAGACCTCGTAAAGGCAACGGCATCAGGGGTTGCCGCGCCAGCCTGCAAGCTGTCTGCAATTGCACCCGGCAGAAATATCTGTTTGAGCGATCCTGCCATGCATGTTGGATGACTTATTATCAATCTGTGTAATATCAGGATAAAAAACAATCAAGCGCTCAGGTATGTTAGCGGCAAAGATCGTACGATTTTCAGAAGAAAGGGGAGAGGACAGATCGACAGGCAGTTCAGGTGGTGATTACATATGTAGGCTTGAGCCCAAGAACGAGTATGACCACATCAAGGGTTCACTATCTTCCACCGCATGCGCAGGAAAAACGGCGGCCTACCCTGAACGGTAAGCCGCCGTTTATGCATTTCAAAAGGCTGAATCCGAGTATGTAAAAAACAGAGGCTACTTGCCCGGATGTATTTCAGTTATTTTGCTGCCCTGAATACCCAAGCCAGCCATTAGCCCCTTCTGGTTGAAGAAAAATGCGTACACCCCAGAGCGAGCCGTGGTAGTGGTAAACGATCTGGCCATCCCCTCATCCACAACAACCACGCTGGGGCCGACACCTATCTCCCATCCGCCGCTGCTTTTCAGATACTTCAGGTCATCATCTGAAAGAAAAAACAGAGCATAGCCAAATTTCTGTATACCGGCCTGCAACCCGTAGGATGCTGCAATGCTACGATAGTAGCCCCTGGTTTTGCCTCCAATCCGCAGGGCGCCTTCGCCGAATTGACCGCCAATGATAAAGCCGCCCTTGACTATATTGGGAAAGACAAGGATTCCCTTGGCTGCGCTTCCCATTTTTTTTGCCGCCGGGCTTGAAGCGTATAACTGGTTTAACGCAGCAGTAACATCATAATTGATGGATGCCGCGCTGTCTGCCATGGAGGGCGCGGGAAGAGCAACGACCATGAGTGCAAGCAGGGATAAGAAGATCATCAAACGCCGAAGAACTTTCCCGTTCATTGACCATTCCCCTCATTAAGATGGCCCTTGAAGACACCAGGCTTATAAAATCAACGCTTGGAGCCCTGCTTGGCGCTCTGCTTGGAGCCCTTCCGTACGGCGATATCAACAACCTCAAGATAGCTTATGCCCAGCGTATCCCCGACCTTAAGCTTTTTGAGGTTCTCTGGATTTTGCACCTTGACCACCACCACAGAACCGTTGGCGAGTTCAAGCTTGGCCAGCTCGTTGACTTTATCCATGGCAAGTATCTTGGCGGTAAAGTTCGATTCCCTTACTCCCATGCCCTGCGGCTGGGATCCGGGTTTGGCCCTGACAACAGCCGTAGCCTGTTCGTCAGCCACAGAACCAGGCTCCGCCAACCACACTGTCAGTTCACGCCCGTAGGAAATATCGACCATATCTCCTTTCTTTACGCGCCGCAGATTAACGGCTTCCTTGCTCACATGAATAATAAACAAATCACCCTGAAGGCTGCTCAAGGTTACCTTGCGCGTTTTCAGATCAACAGCTTCAACCTTTGCCACCGTGCTCTCAATCTCAGAGCTCATCACCAGCGTTTCATTTGGCTGGGCAGAAGGTTGAGGGGCATTTTTGCTGCAACCCACCAAACATATAGCCATAAGTCCTAGCACCAATCCAGAAAATACAATCTTCATGCCTTTCCCTCCCATGGTTGACTTTTTCATTTGATTACAAACATTCTTTGACAAGAATAAAGTACCTCTTGCCTACTAAGGCGTCAATTATATCTGATTTGCGTCAAGGTTAAAATACTGCGCATACCTAAATAAACTGCATATAAAAACTGCATCCTATTGATAACAATGGTGAGCACGCAGTTAATTATGCTTGCACAAAGCGTTTATATCAGACAGTATAATATGATATAATGCAACAATGAAGATAGAAGTGAGTTGTGAAAATTGAATAATGTTCTCGTAAGTACTGTTATTTTTGTCATGATGATTTATTTTCATGATGGTATTCATGAAAAATAAAATCAATACGCATATAACTGTGTTAACTTGTACTTAAATTCAGAATTTTTTTACGAGATTATCAAGAATAGAATAGAAAGATATTTCAAGATAATATCTAACTCTCTTTGTGTTGTGGCGTCTTATCAAGAATAAAGATGATGCTGATCAGAAACGCAGTGCCAAAAATCATGAACTGCGCGCCAAAAATCCAGAAAACCAGCGGCACAGTGAAATAGAAGGCGCGCATTCCCAAATAAAAATGGTTTGCGCCCATATTCAGGTATTTTTCTGCCATGCTGCCAAGCTGGTCGGAATCCTGTTGTCCGGATTCCGCGCCCAGCATGAAGGCCACATGCGTGTACAACCTGAGCGATGAGGTAAAGCAAAAAAAAGCCAGAAAAAAATTCAGCAAAAGGGCAAGAATCTTGAAGGCAAACATGCCCGGCTCCACAGAACCAAAAAAGTTCAGCGAGTGCCATGTGTGCCGGACATTTTCCCCATTGCCAGTAAGGGAGAGCACGCCCACGGCCAGCAAAACGCTTGTGGAGGCCATGAAGGTAGAGGCCATGGTGGCGTTGCGCAGGGTTTGCACGGCAAGAATGCCATTCTTTTTTTCAAGAATGGACGCCACCCACTGAACCCGTGCCGTTCGCGATATGCCGTGGATTGTGTAGCCGGGATTGAATGATTCCCTGAAACGGATAAAGAGATTGTATGCGGCGTACAGAGCCACGGAAATACAGAAACACAGCAGGTCAAAAGTATACATGCAGCCCCCGAGGGAGAAAAAGCCAATACTGCTGCCCCTTCACATTGACGGCAAATCCCTTTGCGCGGATTTTACGCCGTCAGCACCTGTAAGGGGGCCGGGCGAAATACGAAACAAGTTGCCTGGTGAGGCGGCAAAACCCCAGTCTGCACTTGATTTTCGTTCGTGCTGGCGTTGCCGGCACGTTAGGTCTGCGCCCTCAGTGACTGTATACTCCTGCATGTGTATCTGAAGCAACCGGTCAGCCAGCGGTTCCCTCATTGCCGCAAATCTCACACACTCAGGCAATGGGTTGCACCGCGGCACTCAGTATTTCAACGGGTTGCGGATGGGGGCGTCATGCTTTCCTCAAGGCGGCGCACGCATTCAATGATGCCGCTCAGCTTGAAGGGTTTGGCCACAAAATCAAAGGCTCCCTTGCGGAACGATTCCTTCGCGGTTTCCAGCGTTGCAAATCCGGTAATGACCACAATCCGCGCCTGCGGCAAAAGCTCTCTTGCGCGTTCCAGAACCTGAAATCCGTCCGCTCCTTCCATTTTAAGGTCTGTTATAATCACATCAAAACCCGCTTCAGCCATGCGCTGCAATGCTGCTGCGCTGTCTGTGAACGTTTCTACTTCATAGCCAGACTTCTGAAATGCCGGTTTCAGGCGTTTACAGACGATTGGTTCGTCATCAAGCACCAAGATGCGCAGCGCCATTGTGCTTTCCTCCTGTGGGCTCGGCAAGTTCAGCCGGGATTGTGGATTTGATGGCCTCCAGAAAGGCCTGAGCGTGTTTTTCAACCAGTTCATCGCTGTTCAGGCGGGCATCAAGCTGGCGAGCGTAACCCACAAGGCCGCCAAGCATGTGCATGCGAACCAGCATGCGCGTTACGGAGAGTTTTTTTATTCTGCCAACTACCAAGTCTCCGTGCACTTCCACGCGAAAGTCAAACCTGTCAAGAACGTTCGCCACAAACCGGGCCCTGCGGGACCGACGCACAAGTTCCGTTACACCGCCAATAAAGCGAAAGTAGATGTAGTTGTCGTTGATCTGCTCGGAGATATAGGCATCAATGGTATTATAATGATAGCCCAGACGCATGTTGACGTTCATGTAGTCGCGCAGCGCCACGGCAAGGTTGCGCCCCACTGTTTCCGGCCCAGCCATTGAGGCGGTGAACGTGCGGGTAAAGCTGGACATAAAACTGCCCAGATCTACCGGCACGGGGGCAGTGTCCCACATGCCGGAAATGCTCATTCCTTGCAGAAAGGCCAGGAGCGGTACAGAAGTTATTTCTTCCATATTCAGGGTTGGCGCTTCCCGCTGGCAGTTGGTTCCGCCGCCTGCGTCAATGATGGTAAGGCCAAGAGGAGGGCCGTCCATCAGCCGACGGGCCGGAGCGTGGTGCAGGGCGTCGTGCCGCTGGCTTAGCACCACCAGTGCTTCAACGGCTTTCTCATGAATATAACGGGTTATATCGTGGTATGTCTTGCATGCCTGCGGTTTGAAATCGTCCGAATGCGGATCGACAAGATTGAGCGGCGTTATATGCTTGAGCAACCTGCGCAACAGCCTGTATTCATAAGATTCTTCAAACATGTCAGACTCTGAACGCTCAAACCTGTCCAGCTCTGCAACGCGCCCCCGGTAAACAATGTTCTGCGTTGCATCAAGGGTTATTTCATCATCATTGCGCAGCAGACGCGTGGCTTCTTCAGTGTTGACCAGCGCGGGCACGCGCTGCTCCCTGGCAATAGTGGCCATGTGCCCCGTGGGTGAACCAACGTCAGTAATAATACCGCAGGCGCGGCGCATAACACGGGCATAGCGGGGGGAGGTGAACTTGGAAACAAGAATGCCGCCTTCGGGAAACTGGTCGAGATCTGTATTATGGTCAACCAGCACAACCTTGCCTACCGCCACGCCGCGTTGCGCCACCAGGCCCTTGCCAGCAAAAATTATTTCTGCCTTTCTGGTGGCGTCCTGAACTGGAACAGACAAACCCGCGTCGCCGCCTGGGCGCAAGGGGCGCGATTGCAAGATGTGCAGTTCACCCAGGGAATCGAATGTCCACTCCACATCTTGCGGGCGTTTGTAATAGCGCTCAAGCGACATGCCAGCCCGGGCGAGCTGTTCCAACTGCCTGTCGGTAAGGCAGGGAATGTTTTGCAAATTTTCCGGCACATCCTCCCATACAAGGTCCCCTCTTGCCGCAGGCACAAGTCTGCGCATTTTTCGCGCTATTGCCCGTGTGAATGATGGATAGGGCGGCGTGCGGCTCAAATAGATGGTATCAGTGGCAGTTTCTCCTGCAACCACGGCAGCGCCTCCACCCCAGGTGGCGCTCACGATCATGGACTCGCACGCTGCGCTGGAAGTTTGCGTGCAGGTAAAAAGCACACCGCTGATGCGGCTGTCTGCCATGATCTGGCAGCCCACAGCCATGGCCACTTCGTTTTCGTGGTATCCACGATCAAGGCGATAGCGCCATGCTTCAAAGGAATAGGTGCTGGCGATAACGGTTTTGTATGCTTCAACAACGCGGTCAGGTGGCACATTCAGCTCGGTTGCGTATTGTCCGGCAAAGCTGGAATCGCCGTCCTCGCCCCAGGCGCTGCTGCGCAGGGCAAGACGCAAAGGGTGGCCAGGGCATTTGCTCAGCACATCAATCATGGCGTCAATCTGAGCTACAAGTCGCCAGGGAAGGGGGGAGTCCATAATGCGCGACTGCATAAGGTCGGCCAGTTCGTGGAGTTCCTGATCAGTGCCGTCCCATTGCTCAATGCCTTTTTGGGCCAGCTCAAGAAGGCCGCTGTGCGACATAAAGGCAAAAAAGGCCGTGGTGGTGATGGCAAAACCATTGGGTGTTTGCAGGTGCAGGCGGTTGGAGATGTCGCCAAGCTGGGAAATTTTGCCGCCAACCTCGTCTTCTGCTTCAATGCCGATGTCTTGAAACGGCAGCACCATGCGGCCTCCTTCCGGATGGCGCCGACCTGCGATTTCTTCCTGCAGGATATGCTGAATGCGTTCAAAAGCCAGAAACAGGGCTGTGTTTTTATTCTGTGTGAGCACGCTCATATCAGAAATGAGCTTGAAAATCTGGTCGTTCAGTTCGAATGTGGCGTCTTCAATATATTTGCTGTCAAAAATGTATTCGCCGCCAAGCTTGTCCCCCATGCCGGCCATGAGTTCAAGGATGCGGTTATTGCGTTCAAGAATGCTTTTGAATTTCTTGAACAGCAGGGCAAAGGTTACGCTTTGCTCGTTGCGCCAGCCTGTCAACAGGTTGGCTATGCGCGCCATAATTCCCACGATTGCCCTCCGGCGGGGGGCGTTGCCGCTCCCCCGTATCCGTTCGTGCGGCTAGAGCACGTTTGCGTATAAATGCTCTAGTGCGCCCCGCCCCTGCTCTGGAATACGATGCCAATGGCAAGGCCTCCCAAAATTGCTATCAGGGTGGACAATATGCCGTACAGCAGGCTGTTGTCCCTGGCCATGTGGTCTATCCATGCAGGCATGCCCACGAGCCTGACTGTCACTGGGGCCGAAGCGCTACCTGCAATGCTGCCATTGCGCAGGGCAAAAACCTCAAGCGTGTATGCGCCGGGGGACATGCGCGAAGGAATGGGCATATTTGCGGTAAAACTGCCATTGTCTGCTACGGTGATCCCCCGGGTGCTCTCGCGGTACAAGCCGTCCTGTTGTTTCAGTTTTATGAGTTCAGTGGGAATATCAAGGGCATCGCCCTTGTTCTCCTCTGCGGTTATTGCTTTACGCACGGCCTCAAGCCCCAGATCTGCACCGCCCACATCCGCCAGCGGGCGCGATGACGCAACCAGAAAGACTGACGGCACGTTGTGCAGGTGCACGGTGCCGAGGTTCATCCACAGCAAGTCGAAAACCTTGCCCTTTTGCCTCAGGGCAAGATCTGTTTTTTCGCCCGCAAAACGGACGGCAATGGCGCTGTCCTGTGGGGCCAGCCCTTCCACATGCAGCGTTGTCCCTCTGTAAGAGGCAGAAATGTTGATGTCGGATGGTGTTTCCGTGAGAACTACTGTTTCTGCGGCATGTACGGCAAAGCTCGCAAGGCAAAGGGTTATGGTCAGGGCCGCAGCCGGAATAATGCGCAAGAGTATCTGACCACGCATGATTAATGCCCTCCCGCGTATGCCAGCAATACATCTGGCCGGGCCAACAGGTCGTAGAGAATTTTGCCCATAACCACCAGGACAAGTGTTGCCAGCAGAATTTTAAGCTGGTCGGCCTGGAGCTTTTTGCCAATGCGCGTGCCGATCTGTGCGCCAAATGATGAACCTATGAGCAACAGCAGAGCCAGGATGAAATCTACCGTATGGTTTTCAATGGACTGCATGACGGTGACATTGACGCAGGTGAACAGAATCTGGAACAGGCTCGTGCCAACCACAACATGCATGGGCATGCGCAGCAGGTACACCATGACAGGTACCATGATAAAACCGCCTCCAACACCCATGATGGCGGCAAGTATGCCCACCAGGGTTCCAAGGCCCAGAGGCATGAGTACAGAGAGCCGTACGCCGGAACGTGCAAAATCCATTTGCCAGGGCAGGTTGTGCAATCCCCGCTGATATGGTGATTCGGCGCGTTTGGCTGTTTTGGTACGGGTTACAGCATTCGGAGCGCGCATGGATTGCAGGCTTTCATAAAACATGTACCCGCCTACAAGGCCGAGCATGAGCACATACGTGATGTTGATGAGAAAATCTGCATTGCCCATAGCACGCAACAGCTTGATGACGCGCACCCCCACGCAGCCGCCAGCCACACCGCCCGCCAGAAGCAGGAATCCCATTTTGAAATCCACATTGCCCAGGCGAAAATGGGCCAGGGTGCCGGAGGTGGAAGCGCCGATAATCTGGTTGGAGTCAGAAGCCGCGGCAACTGTCGGGGGGATGCCCAGCATGATGAGCAGCGGCGTCATAAAAAAACCTCCGCCAACGCCAAAAATGCCCGAGAGCAGTCCAACGGTTCCGCCCAGGCCCAGTATTGCCGCCATGTTTACGCTGTTTCCGGCAATGGGCAGGTACATATACAGCGGTATGTTCATACGTCAGCCTCGCTGTGTTGCATCAACGTTTTTGAGGAGTTACTGTTTCAACCCTGCAAGAAATCCTGTGACGAACAGACTTTAGTACAGAAAAACTGCGCTCGAATGAATGTAAATCTGTATGTTCAAGTTCGTGTATGAACAGGGTTATTCCATTATTTTGTATAAATGAAATAATTGATTCTTCATATCCTCCTTCTAATATGGTATACTCAACATGTATTCCTTCTGTTCTGGCATATGCCACAAGTAATTCCAGGCGCTGGCGTGCCGGATTTGTGACCACGCACGACTTTTTGTGCACAAAGAGCACATGCAGCCGTGCTTGAATGCGTTTTGCCAGAGAGCACGCGTGAGCTATGGCTTCATGCTGAGGATGTAGCTGATCAACGGCCACTAAAATGTGTTCCATGCGCCACCTCGTGGGTGTGCATAGGCAAATGCGATGCCAAGGTGGAGTTTTAAAGAATCATGTTTAATTTAAATGTGTTGTGAATTTTGCACCAAGAGTTTTAAAATTCGTTGTGTTCATTTTGAAAAGAATATAAAAAATGTTAGTGAAAAATGTTTCAAAATGAATAGGCGTTGGCGTGGAACTTGAACACCATGCACTATTGCCTTGGGAAGAGGCGTGGAGGTTGCCAATGGGCGAGGCGGAGATGGGGAAAATTGCAGCCATGCGGGGCATTCAGCGTCTGGTTGCGTCTTCTGGAGATTTTTTTCACTCCATCAAGGGCAAAATATTTATTCTTTTTGCCGTCACCTTTCTGTCTATCGGCGTTTTGGCGGGCCTGAATTACTGGAGCCTGTCCACAGTGAGCCAGCGGCTGCTGCTTGGTGAAAAATATGACGATTTGTTAAATAATATTCTTGAAGTACGCAGATATGAAAAAAATTATTTTTTCTACAATGACGCCAAGAGCCTGAGTGAAGGCATTGTGTACCTTGAGCGTATAAACGCCCTTGCCGGGGAACTGGCCGAAGATATGACCATGCTCGCCGGGAGCGAGCAGCAAAAAAAATTCATGGATCTGCTTTACCACTATGATCAGGCCATGCGGGTCCTGGCAAAAGGCGGCGAAGCCGGGCAGCAGACTCTGCGCAATCTGGGAAAAGTGCTGACAGAAGCCGCAGATGACATCCGCAGGCAAAAGCGCGAGCGGGCGCACAAGGCTCTTAAGCAGACCCATATTATGCCGGTGGCTTTTTTGTCGATATTTCTGCTGCTTATGGCTCTGGTCATCAAGCTGATTTCGCAAGGGGTTCTGCGCCCGCTGGGCATGGTGGCGGCGGGTACAGCCCGCGTAGGACGCGGCGATTTCAGCCCCATAGCAACAGGGGCCGAGCAACTTAGCGAAATTGCCAGTTTCATTCGCGCCTTCAACAGAATGTCGCACGAACTGGCCGTAAATCAGGAGCACCTGCTGCAAGCCCGCAAAATGGCAGCGCTTGGCACATTCACCGCTGGCATCGCGCATGAGTTGAACAATCCCATCAACAACGTATTGTTGAGCGCCGAAGGTCTGCGCGAAGATTACAAGGAAAACATCGATGCCGATGGGCAGGAGATGATTGATGATATCATGCAGCAGGCGGAGCGTGCCTCTGACATTGTGCGCAATTTGCTGGATTTTTCACGCACCGGGCATCCTGCCTCAGAGGGGCTGTGCCCGGCAAAGGTTGTGGAGTCTATACTGAACCTGCTGAAAAATCAGGTGATACTTTCCGGGGTTGTGCTGCATGCTGATGTGCCTGAAACCCTGCCGGATATATGCGGCGATCTGCGAAGCTTGCAACAGATATTCATGAATCTGCTGCTCAATGCCATTCAGGCCACGCCAAGGGGCGGAACGGTTAGCGTCTGCGCCCATGAGGCAGATGCTAACATGGTGGCATTTGATATCTGCGACACTGGCCCTGGCATACCGGAGTCCATTCAGGAACATATTTTTGAGCCTTTCTTTTCCACCAAGGAGGTTGGCAAGGGCACGGGCCTTGGCCTTGCCGTAACCTATGCACTGGTGCACCGCTACGAAGGACAGATCAGTGTGCGGAGCAGCCTGGGGCAGGGAGCCGTGTTTACAGTTTTGCTGCCCCGCGTGGGTGGCTGTTTGCAGGCTACTGGAAAGGAGTAACAGATGCCCTTGCGTGTCGCCATTGTTGACGATGAGCCTGTTGTCTGCAAACGCCTCAGCCAAGCCCTTGTGAAAGAAGGGTATGCCGTCGAGGCCTTTATGAGCGCCCGTTCTTTTCTGGAGGCGATGATTGAACAGCCTTTTGACGTGGTTTTTTCAGACATGCTGCTGCCGGATATGAACGGCCTTGAACTGTTGCCCAAAATCAAGGGACTGAAGCCGGAAACCGAAGTCATCATTGTAACAGGGCACGGTACTATTTCTACCGCCATAGAGGCCATGCGCGAAGGTGCCTTCCATTATGTAACCAAGCCCGTGAATTTTACGGAGATTCGTACTCTTGCCCGACATGCGCAGGAAAAAATAGCAATGCGCATGGAAAATACCCGTTTGCGGGAGGCCCTTCTGGGGACTACCGGCCTGTCATCCATAGTGGGCAAAAGCCCGGCCATTCAGGAGCTTTTTTCGCTTATCAGGAAGGTTGCGCCAGTTGACTGCAACGTGCTTGTTCAGGGCGACAGCGGAACCGGCAAGGCCCTTGTGGCCCTTGCCCTGCACCATCTGAGCCCGCGCCGCAACCAACCCTTTGTTACTTTCAATTGCGGTGGTTTTACAGAAGAACTCATCAGCAGCGAACTTTTTGGTTATGAAAAAGGGGCCTTTACCGGGGCGGCAACCGGCAAGATCGGCCTGCTTGAGGCAGCATCGGGCGGTACGGTATTTCTGGACGAAGTGGGCGAGATGCCGTTGTCCATGCAGGTGCGGTTGCTGCATGTGCTTCAGGAAAGGCGAATTTTGCGGGTTGGCGGCACACGAACGGTGGATCTGGATATCCGCGTTATTGCCGCCACAAACCGGGACTTGAAGGCCGAGGTGGAAAAGGGGAATTTTCGCGAAGATCTGTTCTTCAGGCTCAATGTGGTCAGCACAACCTTGCCGCGCCTGGCAGACCGGCGTGAAGATATTCCGCTTCTGGTGCAGCATTTTATTGAGAAATACCGATTGGCGTTTCGCAAACAGGTTTATGATCTGGACGATCAGGCTCTTGCGGCCTTGATGGGCTATAGTTTCCCTGGCAATGTGCGCGAACTGGAAAATATCATCGAGCGCGCCGTAGCACTTACCGACAGCGAAACCATCACCCCGGCCGACTTGCCAGAAGATATCCGGCGGCTGGAATTTGATACGCTTGAGGGCGGCGGTCTGCCCACCCTTGCGGAGATGGAACGCCGTTATGTAATTAAAATACTGGAAAAAACTGGATATAACAAAAAACTTGCGGCTGAGGTGCTGGGCATGCCCCGCACTACACTATGGCGCAAGCTTAAGGAATACGGCGTGGAGTAGGGCACCACCCTGCGGCGTCTTCGCCGCCGCGCGCAGTTGGATGATCCATATTTTGTGCACAGGCCCACATGCAACCTCCGTTTTTTAGCGGATTTGCATGTGGGCCTGCGGTGCTTTGGGGGGCTAGAAGCTGAAAGACTGAGGCGGGTTGCCGCTGAAATCAAACATGAAGGCCGTGCCGTGATCAACGCTGAAAACCGTAAAATCAGGGTTTTCTGCCGAGCCATAGATGGAGCGCACAAGGCCGTTGTTTTCAATGATGCGCCGCTTGATTGCCATGTCATCGTCCAGATTGGCCTGACCCTTTACGCGCAGGGTTTCCATCTTGGGCGACATGCAGGCAAACTCCAGCCGGGGGTCGTTCTGCATCTGGGCAAAGGTTTCTTTTGAGCGCGCGGTGCAGAACCACAGGCGGCCATTTTCCGCAAACTGAAACTGGAAGGGCCGCACGCGGGCCGCGCCGGAATCAGAGGTGGCAAGAAAAACCGTGGTGTTGGCTGAAAGAAAGTCGATTACTTTTTGCATGATGAGCTCCTTTTTATTCTATATCGAACTATTATTTCACAAAAAAACATCCAAAGCACAGTGCGTTGGATGCTTTTGCGGGTATCAGAATATGGTTTTCAGGCTGATGTTGCGCAGCACTTTTTCCAGCCCGGCAACAAGGGTTTCCCTGTCGGCTTGGGGCATGTCGCCCCACACGGCATCAAGCAGCGTATGGGAAATGGCGTCGAAATCAGCCTTGGCAGCAAGTGCTTTGCCGGAAAGGGAAACCAGCGTAACCCGCGAATCTTCCTGCGAGGGAGATTTGGTTACGTAGCCCGCCTGCTCCAGTTTGCCGACCAGTGTAGTCACAGTGTTTTTTTGTTTGCCTATTGCCTCGGCAAGCGCGCTCATATGCATGGGGCCGCGCGTAAACAGGGCCTGCAAAATGGCGCCGTGAGAGGGGGCCATGCCGCTGTGCCCGCGCTTTTCAAGCTCGGCGACAATAAGGTTGTTGGCCTGCTCGCGCACCCGGCCTATAAGGGCAACAATGTGATCGGTCTTCATGGGGGCATTTTATTCGATATAGAACTAATGTCAAGCCTGTCATGAGCCGCGCACCGCAGAAGAAGCAAAAATCCCCGGCACTGCCTGATGGCGTTGCCGGGGATGACTGACATGATACGGCGCAATTATCTGCGCTCCGTGCAGCCCGCCTGTGTGGGTTGCTTACTTGGATTGCAGCTTGAGGCCCGCTTCAAAATGGTTCAGCTTCATGGCCCGGCGAACCTTTTCGAGAGTTTTGGCTGCCTTGTCATAGGCCTTTTCCGTGCCTTTCTTGAGCACGTCAATGACGAAAGGAATGTCCTGTTCGTATTGCTGCCTGCGGGTGCGGATGGGGCTGAGGATCTGCTGCATGACCTCGTTGAGGAACTTCTTCACCGCCACGTCGCCAAGGCCGCCGCGCTGGTAGTGGGCCTTCATTTCGTCCAGATTGGGGTAGGGCGAATTGAACTTGGCAAAGTCTTCCGGCACGGCAAAGGCGTCCAGATAGGTGAACACGGTATTGCCCTCAATCTTGCCGGGGTCGGAAGCCTTGAGGTGGCCTGGGTCGGTGAACATGCTGAAAATCTTGTCGTGAACTTCCTTCTCGGAGTCGCTCAGATAGATGCAGTTGCCGATGGACTTGCTCATCTTGGCCTTGCCGTCAATGCCGGGCAGGCGCAGGCAGGCGGCGTTCTGTTCCAGCAGGATCTGCGGTTCCACCAGGGTTTCACCGTAGGTGCTGTTGAACTTGCGCACGATTTCCACGGTCTGTTCCAGCATGGGCTTCTGGTCTTCGCCAACCGGCACGGCGGTGGCTTCAAAAGCCGTGATGTCTGCCGCCTGGCTGATGGGGTAGGTGAAGAATCCCACGGGAATGCTCTGCTCAAAATTTTTCTGGGCAATCTCTGCCTTGACCGTGGGGTTGCGCTGCAGGCGCGACACGGTGACAAGGTTCATATAGTGGAAGCTCAACTCATAAAGCTGCGGCAACTGCGACTGGATGAAGATGGAGGACTTTTCCGGGTCAATGCCGCAGGCAAGGTAGTCCAGCGCCACTTCAAGGATGTTGTTGCGCACTTTTTCAGGATTGTCGGCATTGTCGGTCAGAGCCTGCGCATCGGCCAGCATGATGTAGATTTCATCAAATTTGCCAGAATTTTGCAGCAAAACGCGCTGTTTGAGCGAGCCGGCGAAGTGTCCGATGTGCAGCTTACCCGTGGGGCGATCCCCGGTCAGAATGATATTGCTCATAATGTTCTGCGTATGCCCTCTGGGCAAGGACATCAGGAACGCAGCCTCCATGCGTGAATTTTTTGCAGTACGGAGCGGGCTTGCTCCATAAATATGCAACCGTGCCGCAATGTTCGCACATTCGGCAGGGCGTAGGCGTTTTCGTATACACCAAGCATGCGCAGGCCACAAGGGGCAAGGCCGGTAAGGACGAGACTTCGGCGTTTTGATTGGGAAATTATTCACTTGCGGGCGGCATTGCGCGGGCGTATGGTCTGGGCGTCAGCAGCAGCTTGCCGCCTGCATGCTGATACGTTTTTATTGTTCTGTGATTTCATTGCGTTATGTGAATTTATAGAGTGTGTTCATGCAACGGGAGTGTGATCATGAAAAAGATGCTTTTTGCCGCAGCGCTGTGTTCACTGGTGTTTGCCGGAACGGCTCTTGCGGGCGAACCGCAGCTCTACCCAAAGGATTCCTTGAAAACATGGAACCGCGATAACGTGGCGGGCGGTCAGGGAACCTTGTTTGGTCAGTTCGGCTTTACCCGCAACGATGCCTCCAAGGACATGGTTATCAAGGAAATCGGCTGGATGACCCTGCAACCGGGCGCTTCCATTGGCATGCACAAGCATGAAAACAATGAAGACGCTTACATCATCGTTTCCGGCGAGGGCGTGTTCACCGACAGCGCGGGCAAGGAAACTCCGGTAAAAGGCGGCGACATCACCATCGCCCGTCCTGGCGATACCCACGCGCTCAAATGCAGCGGCAACGTGCCTCTGGTATTTCTGGATGTGATCGGCCAGCGCTAACGCTTCGGATTGTCAGGGCAAGGTCGGCCCGATAAATATACCCCATCAGGCAAACAAGGCACGGCAGTCCGTACGCTGCATCTTTGAAAGTCTGATGGGGTTTGTATTTTGTGGAACGGGTGTTATTCGGGGACACTTTTGGTCTTTAAGGCAATATCATCCAGCTATCAGCACTATTCGCTGGTTTTGTCCGTGGTCAGCAGAAATACCGCACTGAGAACCAGCGCGCCGCCCAGCCAGCCGGACGCGCTGAAACTTTCGTTCCAGAACAGCCAGACCCAAAGAGTGCCGAGAACCGGCTCCAGATGGCAGGTAACGGCGGCCCGCACAAGGCTGATGCGTTTCAGCCCCTGCCCGTAGCAGATGTAGGCCATGTAGCAGGTGAGCAGCCCAAGGGCAAACAGCCAGCCCCATGTGTCGGGGGCGTGATCCACATGCACCGGGCCGCTGAAGCCAAGGGCCACCACACCGCCCAGCAGCATGAAGCCGTAAATGCTGGCTGTGGAATAGCGGCGTTGCCACCAGCGGTAAAAGGGATAGTGGGTGGCGTAGCACAGGCCGGAGAGCAGGCCAAAACCAATGCCCTCAAGGGAAGTTTCCCCCGGCAGGCTGCCGCCGGAAAAGCAGACCAGCGCCGTGCCGGAAAGGGCAATGAGCACGGCCAGCGCCTTGCGCCGTGTTATGTGCTCGTCAAACAGAAAGCGCGAAAAAACAGCCACCCACACCGGGGCCGTATACAGCAGCACCACGGCGGTTGCGCCGCCGCTGAGCTTGATGGCCATTTGCATGGCCCCGAAAAACACCCCGACGCCCCATGCGCCAAAGAGCATAAATGTCAGGGCATGGCGCAAGGGAATGCGCAGGCCCCCGGTCAGAGCGGCATGCGCCAGGAAAAAGGCGCAGCCAATGGCCGCCCGCCAAAAGGCCGTTTCGAGCGGCAATACGCCCGCATGCTGGCAGAATTTGGAAACAACGCCCAACAGCGACCACAGCAGGGCCGCCAGCAAAATCCATACATAGCCGTTAAACATGTTCTGCCGCATGATATTTGTGGAGGTGCAGGGTGTTATTCAATGCCGAGCGCACGGCATACAAGCCCTGCAATCTGCGTTTGATCTGTGGGCAGGGGGGTGTTTTTAAACCCTTCGCCCGCCAGCCACAGGGGAACCCGCCGGCTGGCTTCGCTGTTGTCGTTATGGCGGCCGTCGTCGTCCATGCCGTGATCGCTGGTGACCAGTACCGCGTAGCCTGCCGACGTCCATTCCGGCAGCCAGCGGGCCAGCAGGCCATCGGCCCTGCGGGCGGCATCCCGGTATTCTTTGCTGTTTGCGCCGTGCAGATGGCCTGCGTTGTCAATGCCCATGCTGTGCGCCAGCAGCAGATGCGGTTCATGGCGCCGCCGCAGGCAGGCTGCATCGTGAAAAATCTCATCGTCCGGGTAGGCATCAGTGCAGTAAAACAGGCCGTGGGCAATGGGCAGGGCCGCATCGTCCGTAATCCGGTCGCGCCCTGGCTCAAAGGGGGCCACATTGCACAGTTCGCTCATCCAGTGGTAGGCAGCCGCGGCGGTGGTCAGGCCTGTTGCCTGTGCACGGCTGAAAATGGTGGGCGCGGGGCAGAGCCGGGCATCATCATTATGCATAATGCCGCTTTGCGCCGGGCGCAGGCCTGTGAGCAGGGTGGCGTAAATGGGGCGGGAGAGCGGCGGCAGTTCGCCTTGCAACACAGTATGGCGCGCCAGACCAGCATCGGTGAGCGACTGCATGTAGCTCATGCAGCGGCGGGCCGTGGCGGCGGCAAGGCCATCCAGCAGCACAAAGACCACGCGGGACATTACCAGTCTCCCTTGCCTGCAGGGCGGGGGCCGAAGTCCAGACCGGGAGCCTGCTCTCGCAGTTGGGCGGCGGTGAGCCCACGCACCGCGTAATTGCGCGCCAGCCACGCCAGAAAGTCATAAATCTTTTTGTACAGGGCATCAGCGGCTTTTTGATCGGGAATGTTGGGCGAGCCGCCGGGCAGCATCTCTGACGAATGCCAGAACAGGCTCAAAACCCGTCCGCCGCGCGCCATGTGCAGGCGCGTAGCCGCCCGCATGACGGCGGCGCTGTGCCACACCGGGTTGGGGCTCAACGCTCCCCAAAAATGAAAGGAATCGGCCCAGGCCGCGCCCCTGGCGCAACCATGCCACAGCCGCGCCAGCGTGCGCGAAAGCGGAATCTGCGTAACCGGCGATTCCAGCAGGCCGGGGGCGTCCTCAAGCCAGTACGGGTCGGAAGGCGCAAGAAAGTGATCCGGCCCGTCGTGGAAGACGCGCAAGGGGCACACAGAACTGTCAAAGGTGAAGCCTTCCTCCGCCAGCAATGGGCGCACAACGGATTTGAGATCCCAGCGTCCCATGCGGAAGCTGGTCAGATCCGCGCCCTGAAATTCGCGTCCGGCATCCAGCAGGGTGCGCAGGCGCTGGCGCAGCAGTTCGCGCGGCAGGCGGTCTGTGCGGGTGGGCGGCCCCTGTTTTTGCGTGGCGGGCTGTGCCGTGTCATCCCCAAGAGGCGGTGTGCTCCAGTGGTGCAGGTGCGCGGCGATTTCCGCATTGCAGTGGTCGCGCATCCAGGCCAGATGGGAGCAGGCTTCGGCATTGGCAAAAACCGTGTGCGCGCAAAACAGCGTGAGCGGAAAGCCCAGTTCGCTGGTGAGGGGGGCAAGCCTGCGCAGCAGGGCCACATTGCGCACGCCGCAGCCTTGCGCCGCATAGTTGCCGGAAAACAGCCCCTCTTCTTCCACATCAAGGCTCACAATCACGCGCAGGGCGGGTTTGTCGGCCTGATTATTGAAGGATGTATCGGTGGTGCAGTCAGTCATACTCCAAGTGTAAGCCCAAGCAGGGCGCATGGCAATGCGGGGCGCGCACAGGCCGCTCTCCTGGGGGGATGCCCAAGGCGTCATAAAATAATTGCTTGTATTTTAAATATATTATGAGGGTGTGGCTTGGGCGGCCTTGCAAAACCGGGCGGAATGCATACAATAATGCATACGGCTGCTCGGCTTTTGTGCCGTAACGTTACGCCGTCCGGTTATCTGAAGGAGAAGCATGACCATCCCACAGCGCATCCTCTTTTTTATGGAGGATCTTTGTTATGGCGGTACGCAACGCCAGACTCTTGAACTGGCCCGCCGCCTGGATCGAACTCGTTTTACGCCGGTCATGCTTACGCTCACTGGCCCCACTGATCTGGATGAAGCCGCGCGGGATGCGGGCATAGAGCTGCACCACATGGGGCATGGCCGCAAGGTGCCTCCCCTGTTTTTCGCTGCCCTGTATTCAAAGCTGCGCATGTTGCAGCCAGATGTCATCGTGCCTTGCACGGCCTTGCCCAATATATGGGGGCGCATCTGGGGGCGGCTGGGCTGGCTTGGCGAAAAAAAAGTCCCGCGTATTGTGGGAACCTGCCGTGGCGGTGGCGGCCCCAAGCGGCAGCATGAACGCTGGCTTTGGCGGCTTACGGATCATATGATCTGCAATTCCGAAGCATTGCATGAAATTTTGCTGTATTTCGGCTTGCCGCAATCCCGTTTGAGCTACATCCCCAACGGGGTGGATACAGAATTTTTTGCGCCGTCCGGGGCTGCGCCCTCGGCACGTGCGCCCGAGATTGTCTGCGTGGCGCGCCTTGCGGGCGACAAGGATCATCTGACCCTCTTGCGAGCCTTTGAGATTGTGTTGCAACGCCACCCCTCGGCGCGTTTACGCATTGTGGGGGATGGCCCGGAAGAGGCCAACCTGCACCAGTGGGCCGCGCAACACGCCGCCGGAAGCAACGTGGACTTTATCCCCGGCGGGCTTGATATGCGCGGGCACTATGCCGCTGGGCGCATCTTTGCACTTTCATCCGTGCGCGAAGGTCAGCCCAATGTGATTCTTGAAGCCATGGCCTGCGGCCTGCCCGTGTGCGCCACATCGGTTGGCGGCATTCCACGGCTGGTGGAGAGCGGTCAGAACGGTCTGCTTTCACAGGCGGGCGATGTGGCGGCCCTGGCGGAAAACTGCTGCCGTCTGCTCGAAGACGGCGCGCTGTGCGAGGCCATGGGCCAGGCCGGGCGTTTGCGCGTAGAGCAGGATTTTTCCTTCACTGCCATGGTGGAGGCGCATCAGGCCGTTTTTGCTGGCTTGCGCCGCAACTGACGGCTGAACTTGTCAATCAGTCTTCTGCCCAAGTGCGGAAGGCGCAGGAATATATGGAATTAGATCAAAATTCACTGCGTGCATGCTCCAGGGCTGCACAGGCAACGCGGGCAATACGGCTCAGGCGCGCGCGGCTGAAATATGCAGTTTTGTGTCTTGCGGCGCTTTGCGCCTGCCTTTGCCTGATGACCGTAGGTGTTTTTGCGGCTCGCGCTGCCGAAGTTCAAACCGCGCAGGACCAAAATTCCGGCTCCCTGGTGGAACAGCGCGGCGAACAGAAAAATACGCCCCCTCCTGCCGGGGACACAGCAACTCCAGCGCCGTCTGCTGCCAACACCCCTGTGGAAGTGCGCGAACTCTGGACAGGCTCGCTCTATTCATCAACATACCGTGTGGGCGTGTGCGTTTCCGCTCAGGGCACTGTGCGCGGCGTGGTGCACCTGCGTCTGTACAACGGCAAGGTTGACGTGTACCACATAGATGGAACGGTGCGTAACAATGATATTGAGGCGCACCATTCATCCGGGCATTCATTCAAGGGGCGTCTTGCTTCTGCCGATAAAGTCGAGGGCGTCATCAGCCTGAAGAACGGCATGAACGTACGTCTGGAGGGCAAGCGCATCCACGATGCGCCGCTTGCGCCAGAAGACTGCGCCCCCTTGCCCTAATAAAAATTTGCGCTGCGGGCGGGGCGTTTTTACGTCCTGCTCCTGTATGGCTTGCCCGAACATGCTTTTATAGCAAGCGCTGCAAAGGGTTCATGTCCTTGCTGCCGATTGCTGATCCATCCAACGATAACATGAAGGAGTGCCTATGTTCTGGATATGGTTTTTGCTGGCCACCTCCCAATGCGCTCTGTTGTATATTCTGGCCCGCAGGGGCGAAAGCATGCCCCGCCGTATTGAGGAAGAAGCCGAGGCCAACCGCGCCATACCTGAAGACAAATGGCCTTCTGTGGGCATGATTGTGCCCGTGGCCGGGCGCGATCCGCGCATGGAAGGCGCGTTGCGCAGCCTTTTGACCCAGGATTACCCCCGTTTTGTCCCCGTGCTCGTTACTGCGGAAGAAAATGAACCCGCCGCCGAGCTTGTAGGCAGACTCAAGCAGGATTTTCCCGCTCTGCGTCATGTGGTGGCAGGCACCGCCACGGGTTGCGGGCAAAAAAACCATAACAGCCTTCAGGGTATTGCCGCTCTGGGCGATGAAGTGGACGTCTATGTGTTCTGCGACAGCACTCACATGGCGGAACCCGATTTTCTGCGGCATCTGGCGGCGCCCATGGCCAGGGGCGAGGCTTCGTTCAGCACCGGTTACCATGTGGTGGAGCCTCGCGACGACCAGCCCGTAACGCTGGCCTATACGCTGTGCGTCATGCTTATGCGCTACCTGCAAGCCATGTCTGCCTTTACCCAGTTGTGGGGCGGCGCTATGGCCATGACCCGCGAGGCCTATGTAAAATACGGCGTGGCGCAGTTGTGGCTTGAAAACGTGGTGGACGACTGCTCGCTCACGGCTCTGCTTCAGGTGCGCGGCGCAAAAGTGCGGCTCTGCCCTGGCGCTTTGCTGCACACCGATGCCGTTAATCACTCCACGCCCGTCTGGCGGGCCTGGATGGACAGGCAGGTGCTTTTTCTCAAGTTTTGCATGCCCGGCCAGTGGAAGCTGCTGGGTCTCATGTGTGTTATGATGGCCCTGCCCATGGTGTGCGCGGCCCTGGCCTTTCTGGGCTGGATTGTGAACGTGGGCAGCGGCGCCGGCGTGTTGCTGGGGCTGTTCTGGCTGGCGGCGATGGTGAGCGCGCTGCATCTGTGGCGTGGTCTGCTTGCCAAGCCCGTGCCGCTGTGGCGCTGGTGCATGGCCTTTGCGGACGCCGTACGCATGTTCACCTCTGTTTATTGGCAGAGCATAAAGTCGTGGGATATTGTCTGGCACGGCATACGGTATGAAGTCGGCAAGGGCGGGGTAGTGCTGCGCTCTGAACACAGTCAGGGAATAAAATAGCAATGTTGAAACCACTCCTGATGGAGGCGTGGTGCGCCAGATTCTTTTTTATTTGCGCATGCAGTCCGTGACAGGGTATGGAAATAGAGGCTTTGACATACACCCATGGTGGCGTGTATCGTCTTTTGCCCTTTTGTCACGGGCCGGATGCAATATATCTGTATGCAGCCCGACAGCAGGATGCGGCAATGGCGTTGCGCATGTGCGCGGCATAAGCCACGGCTTTTTTTATCGTTTTTTGTCAGAGTAGTGATTGCGCCATGATTGCAATGTCAGACCTTATTCGCGTCAGCCTCAGGCAGGTTGTGCGCCAGCGCGGCTTCGGGGTGATGCTTTCCATCGCCCTGGGCATCACGGCGTTTATCGTCCTGGCGGTACTTGGCCGCGAAATCCGGTACAAGGTGGGGCAGGACATGGTGCTTATGGGTGGCGTCAACGTCATCCAGGTATACATGGATGACGCCCAGTACCCCGGCCAGCCCGACCGAGAATTTTATCCTGAAACTGTGGAAGCCCTTTCCCAGTTGCCCGGCGTCAGCCTGGTGAGCAGAAACCTGCGCGACAACAAAAATTTCCCCATACGCGGCACCGGCGAGCGCACGCTTAATGTGGATTTTATCGGCATCGACCAGTATTTCGCCGAGGTCTATTCCATTGATCTGGTGGCCGGGCGGCTGCTCAATCAGGAAGATGTGGACGCTCACAGGCGGGTATGCCTGCTAGGCAGGGATGCGGCCAGAAATTTATTCGGCGGTTCGGAAGAAGCCATAGGCAAGCTGCTCTTTCTGGAGCAGGATGTTTTTGAAGTGGTGGGCGTTGTCAGCGGCGTCATGCTCGGCAGCTGGAGCCAGGGCGGCTTTTTGCCCTATACCACCATGGCCGACCGCAACTGGGGCCGGGGCAAGGTGCGCAGGCTCTTTATCCGCGCTATCGGGTGGGAAGACGTGCCGCCGCTTGTCAAAATTATTCCTCAGATGGTGCGCGAGCATCAGTCTGCCCCATATATTGTGGTGCAGACGCAGGAAGATCAGCTCAAACGCATCAAAACCACCTTCATGTGGGTTGAGGCTCTGCTGTGGCTTGGTATTGCCGCATCGCTCATGCTGGGCGGTTTTGGCATCTGGTATGGCACGTTTGCCGCAGTTCGGGCCAGAACTCGCGAAGTGGGCCTTAAAAAGGCCATGGGCGGCTCGGATATAGACATACTGGCGCAGTTCCTGGCCGAGGCCCTGTGCAAATCGGTTGCTGGCGGCATATTTGGCATTCTCATTGGCTGCGCGCTGGTCGAGATCGGTTCCTTATCGCTTGGAACGGGCGTTTCGTACTCGCTGCTGTTCTTCAGCAGCTTGGGAAGCATCGTTTTTTCTGCCGTCATAGGCATTGCGGGCGGTCTGTTCCCTGCCATGCAGGCAAGCCGTATGGACGTGGTAACCGCTCTGCGATTCGAATAGCACACAATGCGCGGGTTGCCCCGCGTTCTTGCGGCTCTGCCGCACATGCACAAGGTGGATCATGGCACCCGTTATAGTCGCCAAAGATTTATATAAATGCTACGCCGGTTTTTCACCGGTGCTGCGTGGCGTGAATATCGAAGTTGTTCCCGGCGAGATGGTGGCTATCATGGGGCCTTCGGGCTGCGGTAAATCCACCATGCTGCACGTGCTGGGCATGCTGCACGCGCCTGATTCCGGCTCTTTGCAAATTCTTGGCAAGGATGTGCTGACGCTCGACCGTGAGCAGACTGCCAGTTTCCGCCGTGGCACCATGGGTTTTGTCATGCAGTCGAGCAACCTTTTTGACCACTCGACTGTGTTTGAAAATGTTGAATTCCCCCTGATATTTGAGAAGATTCCGCCAGAAGAGCGCTGGGAGCGGGTTATCCGCGCCCTTGAGCTTGTGCGCCTTTCTGCGCGTGTGCACTACCGCAGCAACCGCCTTTCGGGCGGCGAGCAGCAGCGTGTGGCCATTGCCCGCGCCATGGTCAACAATCCGCGTATCCTGCTGGCTGACGAACCCACGGGCGCGCTGGACGCCAAAACCAGCCGCCTTATCATGGATAATTTCCGTTCGCTCTGCCACACGGGCGGCGTTTCCATGGTCATGGTTACGCATGACCCCAAGATGGCCGAATTCTGCGACAGCATCTACACCCTTGAAGACGGCATTTTGCACTGCCGCCAGCGCAACCTGCCGCAGATGCCCGACACCATTTCGCACAATCTGCTTCAGGGGGTTGCCCCTGTGGTGCGCGGCGCCATGGTTGCCGAGAGCTTTCCCGAGGCCTCCGGTCAGTGCCTTATGGATGAGGCCCACCGTATGCACGCGGCGGGCCTGCTCACCCGTATTTACGCCATCCGCGATAATGGATTTCTGGGCAATCCCGAGGGCTACGCCCTGCCGCTGGCTGTGCGGCGTATAGGTGCCTTGCGTGTGCTTGCGGCCTGCCTGGGTATGCTCAGGCTCATGCGCGGTTCTTCCTCCCAGTTGTGGGCGCTTTGGCGCAAACTGCCGGGGCGTGGCCGCTGGGGCAGCCGCTGGTGGGATCACCTGCGCGCATTTTGCGCCGGGGCCATGCTGGCGCGTTGGGGCCAGGAAGAAAAGATTGAATTTTTCTATGCAGCAGGGGCCCACGGACCAGCCACGGCCAGCTGGGTTGCCTCGCGCCTTATGCATGTGCCGTATGCTTTTGCCGTGCGCGCTCAGGATATGACGGAACCTGGCCTCAACTGGGCCGCCAAGGGTGCGGATGCCGAATTTGTGCGCTGCGACACAGAAGCCACGCGCGATGCCATGCTGCAATTGCTGCCCGAGCTGAAAGACAAACTGCTCGTGCTCCGCGATCCCCTTACCCTCACGCCGCCGGAGGAAATGGAAGAGCAGATGCCCGTGCCCGCCGGGGGCGATGCCGCCAATGATGCGGATAAGGCTGCGGATTTCAACCTGCTGGCTGTGGGCACCATTGCACGCCGCAAAGGGTACGATCTTCTGCTTCGGGCCTGCCGCCTGCTGGCCGACAGAAATGTGAACTTTTCGCTGACCTTTGTGGGCCAGGGGCCGGAAAAACTGCGTTTGCGCTGGCTTGTCTGGCGGCTCGGGCTTCGTGGTTCGGTACAGTTTGCCGGGCAGATTCCCCATGAAAACATGGCGGATATGTACAACCGGGCGGATGTTTTTGTGGCTCCTGGCCGCAAGACCACTGGCGGAGATGCCGACGGCGTGCCTTCGGCTCTGGTTGAAGCCCTGGCCTTTGGCCTTGCGGTGGTTGCCAGCGATCTGCCGGGCCATGCGGAAGCCATTACGGACGGCGGCAATGGACGCCTTGTGCCGCAAGACAACGTGGGCACGCTGGCGGACGTTCTGGAAGCTCTTGCCTCCCGTCCCGAGGAGCGCAAGCGCCTTGGCGAGGCCGCCCGCAAGTCGGTAGTTACCCTTGTGGATACCGACCGAACGGAAGCCCGGCTGACCGAGCTGATCAAAAAAGCCTGCGGCAAGGCCTGAACCACGCCGGGAGAGCGTCATGAATTTTGACGGAGTACGCATACTGGTTGTGGGCGATGTGATGCTTGATCATTACATTGCAGGCCAGGTCAAAAGGATTTCTCCCGAAGCCCCGGTGCCTGTGGTGTCTGCGGCAAAACGCTGGTCTGTGCCTGGTGGTGCTGCCAACGTGGCGCGCAACCTTGTGCGCCTGGGCGTTGATGTGGCTGTTGCTGGCGTAGTGGGGCAGGATGCCGCAGCCAACGACCTGCGCGCGGCGCTCGCGGCTGAGGGAATTGCGGACGGCCTGGCCGTTTCGCCCAGTCGCCGCACCACCTGCAAGACGCGCGTTCTTGCGCAGGGGCAGCAACTGCTGCGCCTTGACGAGGAAGTAAGCGCTCCGCTCGGCGCAGAAGAAGCTGAAGCTCTGAAAAAACAGGTTCTTTCCCTGTTGCCGGGGCGGCATGCGGTTATTCTTTCTGACTACGCAAAGGGCGTGTTGCTTGAATCGGCCAGCGGCTGCAATCTGTGCCAGATAATCATTGAAGAAGCCCGCCGGCTTGGCATCCCCGTGCTGGTTGATCCCAAGGGCAGCGACTGGCGGCGTTACGCAGGAGCACACTGCGTTACTCCCAATGCCGGGGAATTTGACGCAGCCTGCGGGCTGGACGCTGGCCTAACGCTCAGCAGGCCCCGCCGTGAAACCCTTGCCGGGGAACTGCGTTCACGCTACGGCATTGAACGCCTGCTCATAACGCGGGGGCCGAAGGGCATGGCCCTGTTCACCCCTGACGAAGCACCTGTTTACTGCCGCGCCGCCGTGCGCGAAGTGGCCGATGTTTCCGGCGCAGGCGATACCGCCATTGCCACTCTGGCAGCATGCGTGGGAAAAGGCCTGCCCTGGGCCGAAAGCATGCACCTTGCCAATGCGGCGGCAGGGGTCGCCGTGGGCAAAATGGGCACTGCACCCGTGTCTATTGCAGAGCTTAACGAGGCGCTGCGTGAGCAGGCCGACAATCCCAAGCTTTTTAGCGTTCAGAACCTTGTTGAAAAAATTGAAGAATGGCGCAGAAAAAACGAAACTGTGGTTTTTACCAACGGTTGCTTTGACCTGCTGCATCCTGGCCACATTTCCCTTATCCGGCAGAGCGCCGCTCAGGGCGATCACCTGATTGTGGGGCTCAACAGCGATGCCTCCGTGCGCCGCCTTAAGGGGCCGACCCGCCCCATCCAGAACGAAAGCAGCCGTGCCTTGCTGCTGGCTGCTTTGTCAGACGTGGACGCCATTGTGCTTTTTGACGAAGATACCCCGTTTGAACTCATCTCGGCCTTGCGACCTGACGTGCTCGTGAAAGGCAGCGACTATACCATCGACAATGTGGTTGGGGCCGATGTTGTGCAGCAGGGGGGCGGCAGGGTCTATCTTGCCCGCCTGGTAGACGGTTGCAGCACTACGGGCATCGTGCGCAAAATCGATAACCAGCGGGATGTCACCTAGGCCAGCATCCGGAGTTTTCAGCCGTACATGCAACGCATTTTCGCAGCAGATATAGGTGGAACCAACGCAAGGTTTGCCCTGTTCACAGTGTATGAGGGCAATCTCACGCTTATGTCTGCTGTGTGGGCAAAGTCGGCTGATCTGGGCAATGCCCATAATGTGCTGCAAGCCATGCAGCAGCTCTTGCAATCTTCATTCTCTGCGGGTGATTCCCTCGTCATTGCCCTTGCCGGGCCTGTGAGCGGCCTGCGCGGCAAACTCACCAACGGACAGTTGCGCGTAGACCTTGATGGCGTAGCGCAGCAGTACAACATGGCCTGCTGCCTGCTGCTCAACGATTTCAGCGCGCAGGCCTTTGCCACGCTGACGCCCTGCGGCGCTGCTGCCGCACTTGTGCGCAGCAGCACCAGATTCATTGACGAATCCAGAGAAACCCGGGCCGTGCTTGGCGCTGGCACCGGCCTTGGCGCAGCCATGCTGGTGCGCTCGGGCGACCCTGACCCTGCCGGAAGCTGGGTGGCCGTGCCCTCGGAGGCAGGGCATACTGCCTTTGCCTTTGTGGGGCCGGAAGAGCAGGCCTATCAGGCTTTTTTGGCCCGCGAACTGGGCCGCGATTATCCCACGGCGGAAAATGTGCTTTCCGGTGAAGGGCTCTCCGTGCTGCACTACTATCTTTCCGGCCAGTTTTTTTATCCCCCTGCCGTGGGCGCTGAGGCCCTGTCGCACGAAACGCCCACGCTATTGTGGTATGCCAGATTTTGGGGCCGGTTTTGCCGTCAGTGGATACTGACCACGCTCTGCCGTGGCGGGTTGTGGATTGCTGGTGGCATTGCCGCCAAAAATCCCCTGTGTCTGACGCATCCGGCCTTTATGCAAGAACTTGGTCTGGTGCCCGATATCGGCGGCATTGCGGCCTCTGTCCCCATTTATCTTGTCACCGATGGCAACAGCGGCCTGTGGGGTGCGGCGTGTGCGGCTGCGGAGCATTTGTCCTGCCGCGTTCCCCGTGCTGAAAAAAGCGGCTAGGCAATCACGGCCCTGCGGACTGATGCAATTTGGGGTTACGCCTTGACGCTTTTCTGAAAGTTATTTATTTACCCGCACTGCGATGGTATGTTTTTATGCGCCTTGTGGGCGTGAGCGCTCTAGCTGGACTGGAGCCGCCGCAAGGCATTTTTTTTCAGCATGGGAACCATATTTCCGATAAGCAGCCATTGCGCACTGTTTTTCGCCAGGCAAAAGTCTTAGTCTTTTGGTTGAGTTTGGGCTTGACAGTAATCCGCGATAACAGTAATTTTTAGCAACACTGGAGGCTGGCATGGCTCAAACACAAACACGAATGACCCGGCAGCGGGCAGTTATTTTGGAAGAACTGCGCAAGCTCAAGAGCCATCCAACTGCGGATGAGCTGTACAGCATCGTGCGCGAGCGTTTGCCCCGAATAAGCCTGGGTACTGTGTACCGGAATCTGGATTTTCTGGCAGACAGCGGCGAGATCCGCCGTCTGGAAGCTGCCGGATCAACCAAACGTTTTGACGGTGACATTTCAAACCATCAGCATGTTCGCTGCATTTATTGCGGCCGGGTTGGCGATGTTGAAGACGTCAAGCAGGCCCCCACAGTTGAAGGCATGCAGGCAATGGGTTTTGCGAGTATTTTGAGTTCGCGGGTGGAATACGACGGCGTGTGCGAAACCTGCGCGAGATCGCTTGAAATAACCCAGTAACTGTTGTCCGAATGTTTTTCCGTGTGCGCGGTGGCTGCTTGTGAGATTTTGCTATTCGTATTATGCAAATAGCATCTTGAACCTGTTATAACCAAGGAGCTTGCGTCATGGCTGAAAACAGGGAAAGCCGGAAGGCTAAAGTCATAGAAGTACTGAACAAGGCGCGCGCCATGGAGCTGTTCGCCATCCATCAGTATATGAACCAGCACTACAATCTGGACGATATGGATTATGGCGAGCTTGCTGCCAACATGAAGCTTATCGCCATTGACGAAATGCGTCATGCCGAAAATTTTGCCGAACGCATCAAGGAACTGGGCGGCGAGCCCACTACCCAGAAAGACGGCAAGATTGTCACCGGGCAGGAAGTGACTGCTATCTATGAGGCTGACGCCAATCAGGAAGAAGTCACCATCGAGGCTTACAGCGGTTTTCTTGCCATCTGTAAGGATGCGGGCGACATTGTTTCTGCCCGTCTTTTTGAACGGATCATTGACGAAGAGCAGGCCCACCTGACCTATTACGACAATATTGACGGGCATATCAAAAAACTTGGCGACACCTACCTTGCCAAGATTGCCGGTACGCCTTCCACAACTGGCCCTGCCAGCAAGGGCTTTGTGACCGCAACGCCCGCAGCGGGCTAACAGGCGGGGCAAAAGATGGCTGAACCCAAGGATATGTGGCGTTGCCAGATGGTTAATTGCGGTTACGTTTACGACCCCGACCGGGGCGACAAACGCCACAAGATACCGGCTGGAACCCGTTTTGAAGATCTGCCTGAAGACTGGAAGTGCCCTGTATGCGGGGCAACAAAAAAGAGCTTTCGCCCTTTGAGTGACGAAGGTTAAGCCAGGAATCCAACACCCTTGCGGTGAGTTTTGAAAAGGCCCGTTCCCTTGTGCTGCCGAGGCAGAGAAGGAGACGGGCCTTACATTTTGCGCCAGTTGGAAGATATTTTGAGCGTAGGTGGTTACATTCCCTGCATACATTCCCCGCGTACGAGCAGGCGAACCTGACCGCTCACCAGCATGTTGCCGCTGGCTTTGTCCCTGCGGATGCTGATTTCCGAGTCACGCCCCACAAAGCGCCCCTGACGGAGAAGTATTTCCTGTGTGGGCGAAAATCTGTTGTGTTTGTACAGGTAGGCCCCTACCGGCCCTGCGGCGCTGCCCGTGGCCACGTCTTCCGCCAGACCAGCATTGTCCCATGTTCTACCTTCCACGGCGCTGGCGTCAAAAACATAGGCGAATTTTGCGCCGACCTGTGCAAGACGCGATTCATAATCCACCACGAGAATGCGGGCTTGGTCCAGCCCTGAGGCAAGGGGCACCAGCAGATAGGGCAGCCCTGTGGATACTACTTCCAGGGGGAATCCGGCGGCAACATTGTGCGGCGCCAGATTCAGCGGTCGCAAAAAGTGAGCATATTCTTCCGGCTCTGGCGCACAGATGAATTCCGCTGGCCCCTGATCCATACAGCAGTCATAAAAATCACCCTGCGCTGTGCAAAAAACAGAAACCTGCTTGCTGTTCAGGTTGAACAGAACCGTGCTGGAGGCCTCCTGCAAAAATTCGTGCTGCACAGCCGCGGCAGCGCCCAGAATGGGATGCCCGGCGAAATCCAGTTCTTCCTCAACGGTAAAGATGCGCGCATCAAAAGCAGCATCACCGCGCCGCACAAGGAAGATTGTTTCAAACTGCCTGAATTCACGGGAAATCCGCTGCATTACAGCGCTTTGGGGAAAGGCCTTGGCAATAAAAACAGTCAGACCATTGCCGGTCATGGGTTCTTTGCAAAACACATCTGCGTGGTAATACTGCATGCATAATCTCCTTGTCGGATGGGCAGATGGTAGAGCATGCGCTCCGTGAAGTATTGATGATACCCACGCGGCAGCTTGTGATTGTCTGCCCCGGCCGGGGGCTTTATGCAGAAAATAACGGGTGGGGCAACTAAATGCGCGCCACTGGGGCGTACTGCCCTTCAACCGCGCGCAGCAGGTCATCCGGCTTGAGGCGCAGTTGAACGCCGCGCTGGCCTGCGCTTACAAAGATGGTTTCAAGCAGGATGGCGTTTTCGTCCACAAAAACCGGATAGGCCTTCTTGGCTCCAAGGGGGGAGCAGCCGCCGCGCATATAGCCGGTGAGGGGGCGAACATCCTTGAGCGGAACCATTTCCACATGCTTGTTGCCAGATGCGGCGGCCAGCGCCTTGAGGTCAAGCTCCGCCGCAGCGGGGATGCAGGCCATGAGCACGCCTGTTTTGTCGCCTCTGGCTACCAGGGTTTTGAACACGCAGGCAGGGTCAACGCCAAGATTGTGCGCCATTGTTACGGCTGACAGGTCATTTTCGTCCACGTCAGCAGTGTGCAGTTCGTAGGGAATGCCCAGGCCTTCAAGAATTCTGGCGGCATTGGTTTTGGAAACTTTTGCGGCAGGCATGATTTGTCGGGGTGCTCAGTGGAGCTTAAGCCACTTGGCGAGTTTATTGCGCAGGGTTGCCATGCTGAAGGGCTTGGCTATGTGATCGTTCATACCCGCGTTGATGATTTCGGCGATGTTGTCAGGCAGGGTCGCGGCGGTAAGGGCAATGATGGGCAGGGCTTTTTGTTCGTCATTTCCCGGCAGCATGTTCCGCAGTTCGCGTGTGGCGGTCAGGCCGTCCATGACGGGCATGTTAACGTCCATCAGCACAATATCATATGGGGTTTCCATGGCCATGCGCAGGGCTTCCTTGCCGTTGGGCGCAACATCGCATTCAAAGCCCAGCTGGCGCAACATGGCGCGCAATACTTCCACGTTTATCTCGTTGTCTTCCGCCACAAGAATGCTGCATTCTGCGGCCCCGTCCAGCGGCTCTGCCGTGGCGACGGCCTGCTCCTGCGGGCAATATATATTGCGGGCAGGCGTGCAGGGGATGCTCAGGTGGAAGGTGGAACCCTTGCCCAGCTCGCTCTCGCACCACAGCGCGCCGTGCATGAGTTCCGCAATGCGTTTGCAGATGCTCAGTCCAAGGCCGGTGCCGCCAAAGCGGCGGCTGATGCTCGCATTGGCCTGGGTATAGGGATCAAAAAGGTGCTGCTGGTATTCGCGGCTGATGCCCATGCCCGTATCCGCAATCCTGAAGTGCAGGCTGTCTTTGTCGCCAGAAATTTCGCGGTCAATTCGCAGGGTTATGCGCCCTTCGGCGGTGAATTTGACGGCATTGTTCATGAGGTTGAGCAAAACCTGCTTGAGGCGCAGGCTGTCGCCCCAGAGCTTCAGCGGCACATCGTCGCCAAGCTTGCATTCATACTCAAGCCCCTTCTGCTCAATGGGGAAGCGCAGCGAGGTATGCACGAATTCAAGCACGTCTTCTAGCGGATAGTTGGCGTCTTCCAGCACCATCTTGTTGGCTTCGATTTTGGAAAGATCCAGAATATCGTTGATGATGGCCAGCAGGTTTGTGGCGGAAGTGCGGATTTTTTGCAGATAGTTTTTCTGCTCGTCGCTGGGATTGGATTGCAGGGCCAGATGAGTGAGGCCAATGATGCCGTTCATGGGCGTGCGGATTTCATGGCTCATGTGCGCCAGAAATTCGCTTTTGGCCTGCGAGGCCACCACGGCATCCTGTTTTTCGTGCTGGGTTTGCAGCAGGTCAGTCACATCGCGTGAAATGCTGAGGCGAACCGTTTTGTCGTTGTCCCACCTGATGGCCTTGTCCACCACCGTATAGGTGCGCCTGGTGGTCTTGTTTTCATACGTCCACTGGTATGGCTCGCTGGAGGCGGCAATAATGGCATTGGTGCAAAAGGGGCAGGGCGTATCCCGCCCCATGAGCCTCTTATAGCAGATGTTGGACAAGGTGCCGTCTTTGCGTGGATAGGTTTCTTCAACACTATTGTTGACGAAAAGAATCTTGTACGTCTCCATATCCACAATGCAGACAGGGTCAGTAAAAGCATCAAGAATATCGTGCAGTTGCCTGTGCTTGCGCTGCAACTGCCCGTAAAGACGAAAATGCGTCAGCGTGATGGCAAGGATGCTGCCCAAAAGATAGCAAAGGCTGGAGTCCTCAATGGACCATTGCCCGCGATAGCGGTGGCGCAAAAGGCAGATGCCGCCAAAAAGCTGGCCATCGTGGGCGATGGGCACGCAGATTGCCGATTTGATTCCACGGGAGAGAAACAGGGCTTTTTGCGGGCCTTCGGGCATGGCCGAGGTATCGGCAACGCACAGGCTTTTGCCCTCTTCAAACAGGCTCAACACCGGCGACATGTCGTTGAGCGTTGCCGCTGGCATATCTGCCGTTGCACTGCGAATGCCCGACCGCCAGACTACAGGGGCAGACCACTGATCATCGTCAAATTCTACAAGAGACACCTGCTCACAGTGCAAGGATTCGCCAATACTGGCCATGGCTGCTCTGAGAAAAGGCTCTTTGCTGACGTGCAGAAGGGCTGAACTTGATATTTCCAAGGCCAGTACCAGGGGATTGGCTAGATTGCCCTGATGCGGCTGTTGTGCGTCTGACATGTTTTACTTCAACTGATGCTTTTGGTCTGAAAATTTAAAGATAGCCTATACGCGAATACTGCGAATTGTGTCAAGAAATGGCAAATTAGGTGAAAAACTCATGGAACTTGAGTGGATAGACAGTATCTGACTCCAGTAGTTACTGCCACAGACTTGCGAGGTGCAGCGCAAGGGCCTGTTCATCCTTCTGATCCTGTGTGCGCATGCTTGTCAAAAAATCCTGGGCCTGGGCGCATAAAGATTCCAGCGAACCCTCGTTATCCACAACTGTGTTGCAGGCGGCCATTTTGCGGTCTTGCGTCCATTGCCAGCCCTCAATAGCTTCCAGTTTGTCTTGCGTCCAGCCACGGTTAGCTTCTATGCGCTGCGCGCGCAGGGGCATGGCGCAGCGCACTCCGACAACGTGCGGTTCTGGCGAAAAGCTGTTTTGCCAGCCTGTTTCAAAATACAGAGGCACTTCGGCCACTGCCAGCGGCACACCCAGAGATTCCTGCTGTATCCAGAATGCTTCCAGCGCCTTGTGCGTCAGGCTGTGCACCATGTTTTCCACCTCGCGGCGCAGCACGGGGTTGGTGCGCATGGCCTCAAGCAGCGCGGTTTTATCTACTGCGCCGGCTGGAGTAAGCAGTGCGCTGCCGCCGATCTGCCCGATCCATTGTGCAGCCTCTCCATGGGGGGCGTACAGGGCGGCAACCGTTGCATCAGCGCTGAACACAGGCACGGACATACCGGCCAGGCACTGGGAAAAGGCTGATTTGCCGCTGCCGGGATTGCCCGTTACCACCACGCGGCGCATGCGGCGGCAGCCCTGAAGCGCGGCCATGAGCATGTCGTCCGGCGGCGGGCAGGCAAAATTCATGGCCGCGCCCGTGGCCGGGTGGATGAAGCTGATGCGCCATGCGTGCAGCATCTGGCGCGGGGCGAGGGCCTGCAAGGCTTTGGGCGCATAGAGCCTGTCGCCAAGCAGGGGATGCCCAATGTGGGTCATGTGTACGCGTATCTGATGCGTGCGCCCGGTATGGATGCGCACGGCAAGCAAGGAGAAGCGCCTGTCGGGCGCTGTCCACAGGGTTTTCCATTCCGTATGGGCTGCGCGCCCGCCGCGCGATTCCGGCACAACGGCCATCTTGACCTTGGCTGTGGGGTGGCGGCCAATGGGTTCGCGGCATTCGCCCTCTGCGGGCGGCCTACCACTCACAAGGGCCAGATATTCCTTGTGTACTTCCCTCTGTGCAAAGGCCGCGCTGAGTACAAGGCGATCCTGCTCAGTCAGTGCCACCAGCAGGATGCCGCTCGTGTCTTTGTCCAGCCGGTGCACTATGCCGGGGCGTTGGCCTTCAATCCTGCCCAGTTGCGGGAAACGCCCCAGCAGGCGCTGCACCAGGGTCTGCTCTGGGCAGGAAGGGCAGGGGTGCACTGTAAGGCCAGCAGGCTTGTTGCACACAACCATGTGTTCGTCCTGCCAGAGCAGCTCGAGGTGTCCTTCCTCAGCCTGCAAGGTCGTGGCGGTTTCCGGCAGGCGCAACGTGATGGTCTGCCCGGCCCGCATTTTGGCATTTACGCGGGTTTCCGGCAGGCCGTCCACCATGCAGTGCCCGGCCTGAACGGCTTTTTGCAACGCTGCCCGCGACATTTCGGAGGCAACCTGATGCAGCACGCGGTCCAGTCGCTGGCCGGCATCGTCGGCTGTTGTTGTATGGCGCAGTTCTGTCACTGAAGGGTATCCGCCGGGGTGCTCAACGTGCGGAGCCTGTCGGCAAACGTCGTTGTACGGTAAAGGTTTTTTAGCTCGGCGCCGGGGGTGATGGAGGTGACAACGGCCCTGCCGATAACAAAACGGCCATCTGTGTCGCTGCCCTCAACTGTGCGCACGCCCCACACATTGTGGAAAATGGCGGGGCGTCCATTATACTTGCCCACATACAGCATGATATGCCCGCGCATGCCCACAAGGCTGAGGAAGGGAACTCCGTTGCGCAGAATCTGTTCTTCCTTCTCCTCGGTTGTCATGCCCTCAAGCATGTTAACCGCGCCAGTGCGCGCCTGCGCCACGGAGTTGCGCGGCAGCCAGATGCCAAAGGGCGTGAACAGTTCGCGCGTGAGGGCAGAGCAATCCCTGTCGCCGAACATGCCGCCCCACCCATAAGGCTGGCCGATCATGAAATTGCCCACCTTGGCCACGTTGCCAGGGGTCATGCGCATGGGCCACGGAACGGCGTCTGCTGTAGTAAGCGACGCCGGGGCCAGTTGGGCCATGCCGTCTGCTCCGCGTATGGGCACAAGCAGCTCAATTGCGGCCTGCCCGCCGGAGCTGGCGTCTGCGGGCGAGGAATATCCGCTACGCATGGGCAGCAATGCTCCGATATTGGCTAATATGGAACCTGCTGGCGTGACAAGGTTCACGCGGTCGCGCACCAGGGCTGCAAATGTGCTGTTGCGGTACATGTATCTGAATTCAGGGCTGACTGGGGCCAGATCTTCGTCCGCCACCCAGCCGCCAGCCACGGGGCATTCCACATAGTGCCAGCGGCCATCACGGCTTGTGTGCGCGATAAGCACCGGTGTGCCCACGGGCAGCAGGGAATATTGAAAATAATCAAAGGGATTGGCTTTGGGATTTGGCGTGGGTTCGGAAAAACGCGCTTCATTGGTGGGCAGTTCGCGCAGATTGGCGTTACGCACGGTTATGGCTGCCTGGCTGCGCGAGGGGTAGGAACCCAGAGCCGCGTTGGCGCTCA
Organism: Desulfovibrio desulfuricans; assembly: GCF_024460775.1. NCBI lineage: Bacteria > Pseudomonadati > Thermodesulfobacteriota > Desulfovibrionia > Desulfovibrionales > Desulfovibrionaceae > Desulfovibrio > Desulfovibrio desulfuricans. The sequence goes on from NZ_JANFYZ010000014.1 coordinate 40,976, forward strand.
TGGCATCCCATTCCGGCTGCGTCCAGCGCACATCGCCAATTTTGTAGCCGCGCGCCTTGTTGAACAGCACCGCCACATCACGCTTGCGGATGGAGGTCTTGGCCATTTCCCACGGGCCAAAGGTGATGCGCATAAATCTGGCCGCCTGATTGGCCTGCTCGGCAGGAGAAACAAGCAGTTTGTCTTCTCCTGCGGCCTTGGCGTACACATCCAGATTCTGCGGGTAGCGCCGGAGGTCTTCCAGTGTCCCCATCCACGTGGGCATGTCGCCGTCGCGTGTGGGAATAACCTTGCCGCCGCATGCGGCCAACAAGGCAAAACAGGCGATAAGCAGGGGAAGGTGAAGACGAGATTTCATGAGGGCTGCTCCTTCCTTCAGATTTGGGCCGCCGCCAGCGGCAACTCCATACCTAGCACCTTGAACGCAGGTACGGCAACGGCTGATTTTACCGCCCTGCATATGAACTGCTTGACAAATAAGGCTTGAGGGCCTTATTTAACTCCTCGTTGTCACCATCGTCTATCCGGTTAGGACGGCGGCCTCTCAAGCCGCTAAGACGGGTTCAAATCCCGTTGGTGACGCCAAATTCAAAGGCGCTTGCAGTTTATGGCTGTAAGCGCCTTTTTTATTTATTTAATTTATTTCTTCGCGGAGGCTAAGCGCCCGTCTTTGAGGCAGAGTCAACCACATAAAGTGCAACGCGGTTGGTGCAGATTGGCACACGCGAGCAGAGAGGGCAAAATAAGGGAACGAGATTACAGCCCAGCTTTATTGTATTTTTTACGCTGCAATCCGGTCGAAAACTGAATGATGTGCCAATTGGGCGTTCTGGCGCTCACCGGAGCAACCTCGGAGGATGCGGCGACAGGCAGCGGAATTGCCGTTTGCTTTACAGCACGGGCAGCGTGCTTGCGTCAGGCGACGGGGGTATTTTTTGCACTCACCAGTTTCAACGATTCGAGAAAATGGCGGGCAAAATCGGGGTACTTTTCGACCAACGTGGGTAGAACAGGATTAAATTCTTCATCTTGTTCTCTGCTGGAATCATACATGAGGCAATCTGCAAACACACCGTTAACAAGATCGAGGAGAATTGATTTGTATTTATTGTCAAAGTGTTTATTGATGATGTCGTAAACCTCAATTTCTTTCTGGCCTACTGTAGCCCTATGCTTCAGGCGATCCACTTCTGAAAGATAGTAAATGCCTTTTTTGTGTCTGCGATACACACTCATTATCTTGTTGATAAAGCCGATCTTTCCCAATTCTGCATGGAGCAGATGCCAGTACCAGTCACCAGGGCAGCAATCGGGTCTGAACCACTCGGGCAGTCCGTTCCGAAACCGCCAGCGGTACACAACAGAGTTGGTTTGGATAATATTGCATTTGAGCAAGTCGCTTAAATAATAAAAAGGTTTGATACCGCGCGGAAGCTGCTCCACAGGTGGGTATACACGCTCGTGTTTTGAGTCGTCCTCGTACACGACCTTAACAGGGTGGAAACACAGGGCGCAGTCCTTGTGCTGATCCAGAAACTCTACCTGAATTTGTAGTTTCGCGGGGTCGGCAAAGTAATCGTCCCCATCGCACAGCGCCGCGTACTCCGTACGGCACATGTCAAAAAGAGCCTGAACGTTTCTCCAGCCGGCCTTGTTTCTGTCCTTGCGAAATACGGGCACAATATGTGGGTATCGGGCCGCAAAGTCCAAAATGATTTTCTGCGTGCCATCGGTTGACCCGTCATCGGCAATGATATGCTGAACAGGAAAGCTGGTTTGCTGTGCTAGAACGCTTTCAATGTTTCGGGCAATAAACTCCGCATGGTTGTATGCAAGAGTGAGCACTGACAGCCGTGGCTCTGGCGCTATGCTGATGCTGGAGGGCAACGGTTCTGCTGTGTTGTCGCAAACATCGTGGAGGGCTTGCTGCACAAGGCGCTGGTCGTGCTGGAGGAAATGCGCAGGTATGGCGTCCAGTTCAGCCAGACGTGCCTGGGCGAAGTCCGTATCCAGATGCTGTGCTATGTTGAAGGCGGTTGCTGCATCAAGCCCCAAAAAAGGTTGCCAATCCGGCTCCGGCTCCGGTTCGTCAAAAAGGCGCTCCTGGCCCAGCAGCCGGGCAGCCTCCAGATTGTCCGCCTGCCGCTGCGCCAGCAGCTCCGTGCGGCGTTTTGGCCCAAGCAGGCTATGAGGTGAAGCCGGATAGTCGCTGTTTATAAACCGGTGAAGCTGGGTGGGCCAATGGAAGACAGTATTGGGAGGCAGTGGAAGGGTATTATCCATCAACGTTGTCTGGGCAAAACTGAGGACTTCGCGTGGAATCATCGGAAAGCACAGAGGCTGATAACTGTTTACCCAAAGTGGATTTTTTATATCTATATGCAGTAAGGCCGCTACATCTTCAATTGTTATAAGCGAGTTGTTTTTTTGATCAAAAGTGCGCAGCAAATATTTAATGAAATCGCTGAAATTGTTTTCGCAAAAAGTATTTCTTACGTTATAAAAGCGGTTAAATTCAAGATTGCAAAGACGAAACGAAGTATATGAATAGTAACGTTCAAATATTATATCATCGCGTTGTGATTTATCGAGAGCAATGCTCAGCGTCGCGTCCGGAAAAATATGTCTGCATGCCTGCACAAGATTGCGGAAGGCGTATACTCTTGGCCGGATAGAAAGTAGGCCCAAGCATAGCGTATGGGCCTCGTGCCCGGTTGCTTCCTTCTCAATGTTTCGTAGAGCTGCTGGCAGTCTGCTGTCTCCATGCTTTTCGCACAGTTCATTTATCTTGGTAATATATGCGGAGCTGTGTGCTGTTGAGCAAAAATCTTCAGCGAAAAAAAATCCTAATTCAGTCAATTTTTCATGAAATGTTTTGTTTAGAAACGAGAAAAAAAACTGCTCATGAGTGCCTGAATAGAGAATTATTTTGTTTATCATACTGATTTACATTGATTGTTAGTATAAAATGACTGGATGTATGTTGGCATTGCTTCCAAAATATTCCCATATATTTCTTAGCATGGCGTCGTGATGCTGTGCTCGGGTGAATAAAATTATAGGTATGTTTTTATTTTGGTCTGCCGCAACTTGCGGGGGGATCACGGAAATGCCATCAACGCTTGGCGTTGCTTGTGCAAATTCTGGTGACAGAATCATGCCTTGAGGGCAGAGGCATGCAACGCTCTGTTTGTAATATTCATAAGCTGCTCCAGCTCCCCAAAACCAGACTTTTTCGCCAGAAATTTTTTTAGCCATGCGGAGGTAGCATTCCCGCAATGCTTTGTTTCTTTTGTCGTGTCTTGCTTTGAAGTATGTCAGAACCAGTGCCCCGTCATTGGTCTGAATATCGATTTCATGGAGGCCAGCCTTTTTACATAGCGCGATATGCTCTTGTATTGATCTTTTCCATCCCCATAATTGAACAGGCTTTTTTAGTAAAAAATGATTAACCAGGGTTGGGATTGTTGAAATAAACTGTTCAATGTATCTGCGTATAGAAAAATAATAATGTTCATATGTTGAATGGATTATTATGATGCCGTCTTTATTTAGATAGTCGCCAAGGCTTTTTAAAAGATCTACCCATTGTGTATTTGACATGGAATAATCAACTTCAATGATATATATAATATCAAATTTGTCTTCTTTCTTAAGACATTCTGGAACAAACCCGATACGCAAGTTATTTTTCAAAAAATTCTTGTCTAAAAACGATGGTATTTCTTCAGATAATTCTGTGCAGTATAGTGTTATATTGGGCCGCTCTTGCAATAATCTGTGCTCAACATATCCATTTCCGCAAGAAATACTTAGAACTTTTTTTTCAGAATCTACGTCGATATTTTGGAGAATGTTATCAAGAGATTCCTCCTTAAACAACTTGTAGGTTTCACTAAGTTGATCTGGGGAAGTGTATCTTTTCTGAAATTCTTCATAAAAGGAGTTATAAAATAATTTATCAGCAATTTTAAAAAAAGAAAGTTTTGAAAACGCAAAAAACGGAATATAGTGCCAGTGCCATTGATATGAACGCCTCATGACAACACCCTTTTCATAATCTGACTTGGAGTGATTGGTCGCTATGTATGCGTGCGCACCTGAAACAGAGCATTTCTATGCAATTACAATTCATATTGCTTAAATGTTGGATCCAGAAAGCAGGTTATGCCAGCGAGGCATGCCCAGAGTAATGCAAAAAAAGTTGTTTGCTCTGGTTGGTTTTATTGTGTGCAGCGCTTGAACAAGTTCACTTGCATTTTTGACAGAAACTCTTTCCGCCACACCTTGTGTAATGCTCATGTCAAAATTGTTTTCAGGGACGCATTCTATAAGTGGCAATTCTCTATAGCAAGCGAGCAATCCCACAGAGGTTGCGCTGTCGGCCACAACAACCGTGCCTGGCGTCATGTGGCTTTCGATGGAGCCGGAAACCTGCCTTGGCGGAGTATCAAATAATTGGGCCAGCATGGCGTCCACAGGAAGGTATGGGTGCGGTTTGATAAGCACGTTGCCCAGCAGCGGGTGGTCTGACAGGCGCATGGCCTGCGCCAGAATGGTCAGTGTTCGCAGTGCTTCCTGTGCAAAGTAGGAAGTTGCGACAAGAATGCGCCTGAACAGCGTGCCATGCAGCGGCGGCATTGATGCGGATATGCCGATAAAGCGTGTTGCTTCCAGCATGCCAAGGCGGTGCTCGGGAAAGCCGCTCTTGTGCATGGCTTGATACGCGCCGTCGCTGTTGCAGAAAAATCTGTCAGGCATGCACTGGCAAAATTCGTTAATATCCCAGGTAGGTTGTGCAACAAAAAAACGAAAGTCCGCATCCCGGATGACGGAATGCTGGGCAGCGTAGATGCGCCTACAGCCAAGGTTGCGTTGCTCTCGGAATAGCAGCCTTTCCCATGATTGCAGCTCAGATGAGGTTACAACGGTGTCCTGAGGGCCAACAAGGGCGCAATAGCGGCGTATGCCTTCCAGGGTGAAGCACATGCGCATCAGGTGCTCGCCCTGGGTGGATTCCTTCCAGATGCCAGCCAGCAGGGGATACACGTTGAGGCATGAATCGGGCCAGCGCATCGTTGCTGGCAAATACCGCAATAATCCCCGTGCATTCCAGGCAACACGCATGGCCCACAGCCATGCCCTTAAAGCTCCCCGCGGGGTGAGGCATTCTTCCAGAAAGGTCATATCGACATTGTCTGGTTCGTTCTGCAACAAGTTGTCGCGCAGGCGGATATTTTCCGGGGCCTTGCTCACAGGGTCGCCGTGAATGAAGAACCAGTGCACAGGCTTGCCGCATTCTGGGATAATATCGTGGATACTTTCCCAATATTTTGAACGAAAGCGCCCCTGTTTTGCCGCGTTTGCGTCTACATTGGGAAACCAGGTGCCGAGCAGCAGGCCGGAGCGCTTGGCAACTTTGGGTGCTCTGGGAAATAGTGAACGAACTTTGCGCCACCAGTGCCATGCGTGGCGAGTGATCTGGAATGCGTTTATTGTCCGGTTGGCTATTGCGCTGCGGCGAAGGCGGGTCAGTATGTCCTGAAGGGGGGATGCGCCAGTTGTGGCGGTAGTGGCGGAATCTGTGCTGGAGGGTACGCAACGGCCTGCTTGATACGCGCCCGCGGGGTTTGCCTGCATTGGCGCAAAGTGCTCAAAGGGAATACGCTGGCTTTTGCAGAGTTCGCGCACAGTACGCGCAAGCTGCGTATTGTTTGTGTGCAGGCAAACAGAAGACGGTTGCATGCCGAGCAACAGATGTTCCAGCGCGCGCAGCTTGAAAACTTCAAACAGGTTGGCCCCAAAGAATGCTGGATGCCGTTCAAAAATTCGCGTCAGCCACCAGAGGGAGAAACCGTCAGGCAGCCGTAGATAATCGCGCAATGGGCGGCCATTTATGGAATGCTCGCCAAAATTGTGCACAAAGCAAAGAAATTCCGCCCGTGTATCATGAAAATAGCGTTCTTGCAGGTCAAGAATACTGTCTATGGAATCATTTTCTGAAAAACGATCCCACAGAAGTATTTTCCCGCTACATTGGGGCGGCGGCATTGCGTCAACAATGTGCAAACATTCCATATGGTATTATTGGCGGTTCCAGATGCAGTTGTAGGTATTTCGATATGGCGATGCGTCATAAAAGTCCGCGTGGGCACGGACGGCAAGCGTAACATCACTAGCTCTGCTCAAGCCCTCCACATTTCGTTGAATCGCTCAGGTATGCCGGAATAATCGAAATTTTATTGTCTGTTTGATGGTGGATGTTGATGGCGGCGTGTCAATGTCCTCCTTTACATTTAGCAACAATTCATGATTTGGAGATTTATCTGTTTATATGTATGTCGTGTAGCAATGCAAGGCTGGAATAATTTGCAGCTGCATCATCGGTCATGGCCTCGCGTGCATTGGCGGCATATCTCGGGTATTTCTTTATCTATCAAATAATTTTTAAACATTGTGTGAATAGATTCCTGACTAAGGCATTCCGAGATTGTTTGTGATGCAAGATTGCCTATCACCATACTGTCATATTCGGTTTTAATATACGTGCATCCGCACAACTTCAAGCTTCCATCGGCAAGAGTACATAATTGTGGTGTATACAGCTTTGGGCACAGGCTTTGAGTATTACTGTGATCGACAATCTTTATTCTTGAACCGGCTTTGGAAAAAATTTGCCCAGACCAACTGTCAAACTCAAACCGATTCAGCTCGTTGAAGATGATTTTGTTATCAACAAAGTATTTTACATGTTTTTTGTAGTCATCATCGTTAACGACATCCTCATACGTGCGGTTGGAACGGAAGCCAAAGCCGATATGCGTTTGTGGACAATTTTTTTCTTTATACTGAAAAAAGTTGATAAGCGCAGGAAAGAATTCATCGTAATTGTTAACGCCAAACAATGTGGCATATGCATCAGCAGAAAATCCAGGCGTTGAAATATATATACGTTCAGGATGAAGATTCAGTGTTCTTTCCACAAGGTTCCATTTGTGAAAGAGCGTTCCATTTGTTGTTATATATGCCTTGAGGCCAAGACTCTTTGTATATGCTATTTTTTCAATAATGTTTCTATCGGTAAAAACTTCCCCTGTTCCAATAAAATGGATGATCCCATCCTTCCTTTCTTTATAAAAGTCGTCAGCAATTTTTTTAAAGAGTTCAAAAGACATGATGCGTTTTTTATCAATATTCAGGCTGTATTGGCAAAAAACGCAGTTTGCATTGCATATATTGCTATTCTGAACAGGGATACACTGGGGAACCGGCAGGGGAACAAACGTGTGCCGCAGTGCGCAGCTTGCCTGGGAATGCAGCTCTGCCTTGGTGAGCATGTTTTGCATTTTTTCTTTTATGTCAGGGGCGGCCTGGCCCAAGGCCTGACAGGCCTGGTGCGGGTATTCTTCCGCATACCAGCGCAGAACGGCATCCAGCGGAAAGCCCGCAGGCATGGCTTCCGGATAGGGCAAAGCGTTGCGTAGAGCGGGGATTATGAGTTCTTTCTTGTCTTCGCTCTGTATCTCCGGCAGCAAGGCAAGCCATGCAAAAGCGCCGGATGTACCTGGGGTAAGCAATCTTTGCGCCAGTTCTATGGTGGGTTCCGTTATGTGTTCCAGTGGATCTTGTTCACCATTATTCCGTTTGTCGCAAGCTATGAGCGCCAGTACATGTTCCAGTGCCTTTATGGCGTTTCTGTCTGAATTGGCGCGTTCATACTGCCTGTACAGCAGCAAGGGGGTCCCGGCTATGCTGGCGATGGCGCAGCCGTTTTCAAGCAGCCTATGCCACAAGTCGAAATCCTGCACATAGTTCAGCGCCGGGCAGTATCCCTTCACTTTTTGCAGCGCTTCCGTACGGAACATGGCGGCTGGGTGGGGAATGGCGCGTCCCTGCCATGTGTAAATATCGAGGTTGATCATTTCGGGGGTGCAGGGGGGGCGCCATGACCAGCCATTTGGGGTTCCGTCCTTGTCAATGCCAAGGATACTGCCACCAAGGGCCGCCACATCTGGATGCCCCTCCATAAAAACAAGCTGACGGTAAAACCGGTCGGGCAGGGCTATGTCGTCCGCGTCCATCCGGGCGACATAGGGCGTATCCACTAGAGCAAGCCCCTTGTTCAGGGCGCCTGTTTGGCCGAGATTGCTCTCGTTCGTCACAACCCGGATGCGCGAATCATTGCGCGCGTGCTCGGCCAGGATAGCTGCCGTTGCATCCTCTGAAGCGTTGTCGATGATCAGAAAAATGAAGTTGGAAAATGTTTGGCCCAAAATGCTTTCCACGGCTTCTTTGAGGTGCGCCTCTCCGTTGAAAACACTCATAAGAACCGTAAGGGGCGGTTTGGTGTACTGCGGGAGCTGTGCCCTCTGATCGCTGCTGCTGGCATAAAAGTCTTTATCCAGATGCTGCAGAAAGTGGAGCAGGGGATTGCGTCCAGAGGCCAAAGCGTCTGGAAAGGCGCTCAGATACAGGAGTGGATCAAAAAATTCGTTGGGGCGATAACCCTTTCTGGGGCCGTAGCGCAAAAAATGCACAAGGGGCGGCATGGTGGCGGTACGTCCCAAAAGGTAACAGCGCCTGTACCATGCCTCGTCAAATAGTCCGCTTTCTTCCACCAGACGCAGTTCCTGATCTGTGGGGCAGGCATACACGGGAAGATCATCGCAGCAAACGGGCTGGATGTTGGCGCGGGGGATCATTATTCAAATCTCCTTTGAAAGCTTTTCCATAATTTTGAGGCGGCTGTACGCGCGGCCTCGGCATACCAGCGCAGAGTGCCGGGCCATGGCCTACCGAAATCGCGGAATAGCCATTCCCTTCGGGCTGCCGCAGAAAGCCGCGCCATGGATGCAAAGGGTTCTTCGCTAAAGGCGTCCATGCGCGTATGCCCCTTGCTGGATGCAGTGCTGAGCAGTAATGCTTCCCACTGGTCGAAAATCGGCCCTGGGGCATATTCTTGCGCGGTCTTTAAGGCTCCTTGAGCAAGCGTGTTGCGTAATGCTGCGCTACCCATGGCTTTGGCCAGGGTGTCGGCAAGGCTTTGCGGGGTCATTTCCGGCGCCAGGAGGCCGTTTTCGCCATCTTTGATTATGTGGTTCACGCCTGCGCACCCGGCAAAGCCAATGGCAGGCGTCCCCTGCGACATGGCTTCAAGAACGGTCAGTCCAAAACCTTCGCAGCGCGAGGGAATGCAGAAAAGCTGCGCCTGAGCGAATATGCCCAGCGCCAGGTCGGCAATGCCGCGCATGCGTATTGCCGATTTTGCCGGACTTTGGGCGATGGCTTTGAGGATGGCGTTTTCCTCTTCGCCATAGCCCCATATATCCAGCATCCAGTCGGGAAAACGGTCGTGCAGCAGGCCAAAAGCTTCAACCAGTAGTGGTATCTGCTTGACCGCAGCAAAGCGCCCAAGGCTTACCAGGGTGAGGGGTTTCGTTTGATGTTTTGCCGCAGGGGCAACCACGTCTGGCGCAGAGTTGGGAATAAATGTCACCCGATCATGCAGCCACGCGGGCAAAGAATTGATGAACTCTGGCAGGAGCAGATGTATGGCGTCAGCTCCACTCATGGCTGCCAGCCTTCCTGCACGACTCCAAAACTGTTCCACCCGGGCCGGAAAGCTGTGCTCGGAGTATACCAGTGGAATGCCTGTTCCCATGAGGACGACAGCCCAATAGAGTTGCATTGCTCCACCCTGCATGGAGAGGGCAACATCGTAATTTTCTTGTGAGATTTTTTTTCTCAGCAAGGCAATATTTTCGTGCTTGTCTGACAGGCTGACCCTGAACATCCGTATACGAGCGTCAAATTTGTACGGAGGCTCTTTTTTTGATGTGGCAGAACTGTAAATGCTGACCTCATGACCCCGCGCAATCATGGCATGTGCCAGTTCCCATGTGAACTTGGGCCCCCCGCCATAAAGCCAGTAGTGCATATCAAACAATATGCATATTCGCAGAGAGCGCTGCCCTGCCAACGCGGCAGAAGGCGGAGCCGATAGTCCAGTTTCCATGGTCGGCTCAGATTGACGATTGTTGTATTTTTCTCACGGCAGCGATCATTTTACCTTCCAGCCCTGGCGAAGGCGCAATGCAAAGCCGTTTTAATATGTAGTTTACGTCAATGATGTTGTCTCGAATCAGAGGAGAAAACACATTATAGCTATCATAATTTTTTGAAGAGTCTGGCGGTTGTGGAATAAAAACGTCGTCGCAAAGCAGTATTCCGTCGTCAGCCAGCAGGTGCCAGGAATTGCACAGGTCAAATGCTACATCCGGATAGGTGTGTCCGCCGTCCATCCAGATGATGTCAAATGGACCGGAAATGTATTTGGGGAGCAGAAAACTGTTTTTCTGAATAAACGTAATGTTGTCTGCCTTGAGATTCTTTGCGCGCTGTTCTTCGAGCGTACGTTTTTTGTCGGGATTTTGCCGGCCATAGCTTGAGATATATCGCTGTGAATCATCAGGCAGGTCGCACGTGACTATCTGCGCATGAGGGTACAGCGCAGAGAGAAAAGCTGCGGTATCACCGGAAAAAGTGCCTATTTCCAGAATCCGCCTGACTTTTTCCGGTGCAATTGCCGCCAGCGCCAGCCAGTGCTGGGAGGCGTTTTCGCACATGTCTTCATGGAAAGGGCCAGCCATGCCCAGAAGCGGCAGGGTTGCATTGGTTCTTTCAATGGCTTTTTTATAATCCCAGCCTATTTTTTCAAAACGCGCGGCCTGCAAAATGAAGGCGCTTTCAGACGGAGTATCTGCCAGCTCTATTTTTGCCTTGATAGCTGCAACGTCCTGGCTGGTCAGGTTGGCAAAACTCGCCGGGATGTCTTCCTGTTTGTCCAGAACACGCCCCGTCAGCCTTTTGTCGATCTCCACGCCGTTCCAGGTGCCCTTGTGCAGGCAGGGGAGGTCTTCAATGCCAAGCCATGAGGTAAGACGCGCCATAACGGTTGCCGTGTCGCAAACAAGATCCGTAAAGTCGATTGTCATAAAGCGGTCAGGCTGCTCGTTGGCAAACCGTGCAGCAACGTCTTTTGCCTTGATCATCCGCCTGAGCCAGTCAGATTTGAATGTTGTCAGCTCCTCCAGCGCCTCCTCGGCCGAAATCCCCCGTGTGAACGCTTCTCTTTTGCTGTGGGCGTACAATACTTCCTGCATGTCGCGCATGATATAGACGATCTTGGCCTGCGGATACGTTTGCAGGATGATTTCAAAACGGAAAAAGTCGACCTGGGGCATGCTCACGCCCCATTTGGCCTGAGGGGCATCGGGCATCAGGTACTGCCCCAGTGCGGAATACACTTCGCTGAAGACAGATTGGGCATCCAGCCGCTCCAGAGTGGCGAGCCTGTCCATAAGGGTTTTGTCGAGCCCATAAAAATCAAGGTTGAAAGGCAGCTTGACGATATTGTCGCCCGAAACGGTAAAGGGAATGTACCCTTGACGGGCGAAGCCCTCCAGGTGGCTCCAGCGCCCAGCGCATGTCAGGGCCGCACGGGCATCGCACAACTTTTCTGTTTTTTCGTCAAAATGGTACAGCATGGGCGGCTTCCAGGCAGACAGGTAGCACAGGGCCGAGGCCATGAAATCATGCCAGAAGGAAAAGCTGAGTACGTCAGGATGCCCATTCAGCAGCGAGGCCAGCAGGCCCTTGCCTGAAACCTGCGAGCCGCAGAGGCAAAGAGGGGAAATTGTGCTCTTGTTCATCTATGCCTCCAGGGGGGCCCAAATGATTTCACGCTGTTTCAGGCCGTAGCGTATCAATGCCTGCTCAATGCCGGGCATGTGCAGCCTGCGGGCAAAAACTACAATGGGCAGATTGCCGTCCTTGGCAAACTCTTCCGCCATGTGCTCGGGGTTGCGTATTTCCAGCCCGTCCACCTTGGCCGGAGCGCTGCCCACGTCCACCAGAAAGCAACGGGCGTTCACATTGCTGAAAAACTGGCGGTATTGACGCCATGCGGCACCGCAGCCCCAGAAATAAACTTCTCGGCCAGCGAGGGCCTTGGCGCGTTTTTCCACCTCGCCCAACAGAACAGTGTTGAACAGGGTATGTATTTTGTCGGGCAGGGCGGCCAGCTCTTCAAAGGAACAGTCCTCGCCGGGAAGCTGCGCAAAAGCCTCGTCGTCAAGCAGGCAACGCAGATAGAGCATCAGGCCGCGATAGTAGAGATGCCGCTCGTGCCTGTGTTCAGGCAGCACGAATGGATATTGGTCGTACAGGGCATCAAAGGGCAGCCCCTGATACAGAAAGTATCTGCGTTTTGGGGCGAGGTGCGGCCCTTCAACTATGGGCAGGTGAACAACCCTTTTGAGGGCTTCGGCGTATTCTGCGTCCGTATCCACGCAAAACAGGCTTTCATCGTTGTCCTTGAGGCGCAACGGTACGTTAAAACCTTTGAAAAACGATGGGAGGTCCTCGTCCTCAACAATGTCTTCGCGGTAGTTGCCGGGGTACCAGGTCTTTGCATAGCGCTCTATGGTGTCCACATCGTACTGTTGATCCACAACACTTACCTGATCGTTGAGGCGAATCAGCTTGCGTTTGCGGAAGTCGCCCAGCAGGCTTGGGCTGAAAAGCTCGCCTCTGTGGCCAAGTAATTGACGCTCGCCGGGCAGGCACATGCCGCAACGCGGGCAAAGCTGGCTGACCTGTTCCTGAAACTCATGCGGCTTGCGCTTCCACCATCCGGCCTCAACGGGCCATGCGTTGGCGCCGTCAAACAGCAGCATGTCCAGAGCTGCGCCCACTTCGCAAAAGTAGGCTCCGTGAATGTTGACGGTGGGGCTCCAGCAGCGTTGCAGCCAGCAGTTGTTGATGAGCTTCCACATCAGGGCCTTGTCGGGTACGGCCTCTTCTACTGCAATGGTCAACGGGTGATGACTGCACGAGGTCATCTGTTCTTCGTTATGGGGGTTAAAGCGGATGGTGCGGTAGGTGCGCGTCATGTCCGAATTGGTTTCCGGCCACTGCGTCCACGGATATTCCGGCTTCCAATTGTACAGCGAATTGGGATCCAACGGCGTGGTGCTGACGGTCTTGGGCGTGCTGGGCAGGCCAGACGTGAAGATGTTCAGCTTTTCCTGCGGCAGATGTTTGCGCAGCAGAGCGTTGATTTCGTCAAACTGCGGGTGGAGCAGGGGTTCGCCGCCGATGATGCTGACCTCTGTGGGCCAGTCTTTATAGGCAAGAATAGCGGCCTCTATTTGCTCCAAAGGCATGTGACGCCGTTGATCCGGTCGCAGATGGCGCTCATATCTTGTGCAGTATACGCACGAGTGGGGGCAAACAGTCGTAATGTCGATAAGTGCGCTCCAGCGCTTGTAGATATAGTCCACAATTATACTCCGGATGTAGCAATAAATGTGTTGTAGTCGCGCTCGTCAAGGACGGATTTCGCCTCACGATGCCAGATTGAAAATAGTGGGCCGAGAGGTGTCATCCAGTCGCTGCGGTGTACTGCGCCGGGGGCGAAACGCCATGGTTTGTTGCAGTTAAGGTAGTGCAGAAAAAACGGCACATTACCAGACAGCACAGATCCATTAAACATGTTAAACCTGTCATCAAGCGGCATGCAGAAATTTTCATCCAGCATGCAAAAGAAATTCAACAGAGTTTCTTCATTATAGAAGAGAAATTCCGGGCCTATCTTTGCATATGCCTGAGTGCTTTGCCGTGAAAACTGTATTTTTGCCAGTGCTGCATTGTTAGCAAAAACTACGCCAGGATTGTTTAGGGGGGCAAGCCAGTTCCGGGGGGGGAAGCCCTAATTCCTTTTCAATGCCTGTATGATTGTCGGTAATGGAAAAAGATCTGGCAGCAGGGTTGGCCCCGCTAATGGCAACATAGGGCGTGCGGGCAAAAATTTCATTCGGGCGGAAGGGCTGCACGCAAACAATGTCGGCGTGCAAACCCAGGCTGAAAGTATAGCCCCGCTCGTAGAGCATCTCTGGAGCAAAAAGTTGCACATAGGCTTCGGGCGTTGTGTGCATGTGCTTGATGTCAAAGCTGTTTCCATCGCCGCTATGCAAGACTTCAATATCATATTTGCGCAGCAGTGCCTTTCCTGCGTCTGACAGACGGTGGGCATCGGTAACAAAAAATGCATCGGCTTGTGCTGTTCGACGGCGCGTTGATTCCAGCGCCACAATGGCGGGGAAAAGATAATTTTCATCGCCCGCGCAAAACAGGGCGTAGTCTTTTTGCCTGCTTGCGGTCATCGGCAAGGGGCCAGTTGGCTCTTCTTGCTCAAAAATGTGGCGCAGGCCGTGCAACAAAAGATCTTGGCGGGCCAGAGCGGCCTCGCTGCGCGCTTGCGCCAGGCCAGCTGCAACGCTGCTGCTGTCGCTGTCATCAAAGTCACTGCCGCCGCCACGGAAAATAAGACGCACGTTGGGCAGGGGCGGGGTAGCACCCTGTGCTCTAGAGTCGGCCTGATGCGCCGCTTTGCGCAGCACAAGCGATGCCCAGAAATCAGCGGTGAAGCATGAGCGTGCAGGAGTCAAAGCGTGCTGCGCCGCGGTTGTGACCAAGGTATCAGGGCCGAACGAAACAGGCGAAGGCGTAAGCTGCACAACGCTTTTTCCAAACCAGCGGGCCTCATCAAGCCTTTTGCTGTTCAGACCCACCACCGTGCTGATGGACGGGTGCGACAGCATCATGACAGTATTTTTTAAAAAAAGATGGGGTGCTGGCAGCATTACTGCGTTCAGTTCTTGGCGCAGCAGCGCTTCATCCTGCCCGGAAAGGCCGGGCCCGGGCGTGTACGGCCCGTTGCGGTTCACATATGCCAGAACAACAGGGTGCTGTTCCGCCAGATCCCGCAGTGTTTGCGCGTGCGCGCTGAAGCTGTCGCGCTGATTGTCCGGGGTCAGAGGCAGGGGATCCATCCAGTCCTGAGCCAGCACAAGCAGGGAGTTTTCAGGAATATAGTTTAAAAAAGCATTGGGGGCGTAGCGCGCTTTCTGCCAGTCTGCGCAGCGTTCTATCTCTTCATCCTCCAGGCAGTTGAGGCCCAGAGTTTGAGCGATTTCCGGCACATTGGTGGAAAAAGCAAAAACAAGATCGGGCAAGAAACTCGCCGGATGGATATGGGCATTGATCCAGTCTATACCGCAGGCGGTGAGCACGCTGGTTGTGAATGTGGAAAGGCTGTAGCCAACCACAAGCACATTTTCGCAATGCTGGGCGTTGGTAAGGATGTGCTGCCTGGCAAATGCGCAGGCCTCTTCAGTCACGCCTTGGCGGCACAGGCAAAGCCAGTCGTTCTGCTCGGGGGCCGGAGTGCCGTTGGCGTTGGCGTAAAAACGGCGCACATCCTGCCGGGCCTGATCGTTGTGCTGTACCAGCCGTACGGAAAGCTTCGTGCCCTGAGCTGCTGGGAGGCGGCAAAGATGGAAAAAGCTTTCGGCAAAATAGTGCCAGTGCATTTCTGCTTTTATTGGCGAAAGGGGTCTGACTGGCGGCAGCCGAAAAAAGTCGCCCAGAAAAACCACTTCGCGCCAGTGCGCGGCGGATTGTTGCTTTGCGTCCATGATCAAAACGGCTTGTTGGGCTTGGGTTGCAAGGTTTGCAGGCAACCGAGTATTTTTGCGGCATTGTGACGGTTGCCGAGCAAAAGCACCTTTATGAACGTGCGGGCATCCGTATGCCGCAGCATGGCGTCAAGGGTCGCGTCTGAAATGATCATTCCGTCCTTGTTAACCGCCGCCGTGCTTGCGTGCCCCACCTTTACGCTCAGATGTTCCGTCAGCACGTTGCGTAGCGCATCCTGCAGGGATTGCGGGCATCCGTGCTGCTCAAAGTAGGCGGGCAATTCCTGCAACATATGCCATACGTAAGTGGCGCGTTCCGGCCCTTCAGCGAATTTCATTCTTTCGTTGGAAAAGTCGTAGGCATAGCCGTAGGCTGCGTGCGGGCTGCCAACATATTTTTGGGCATGAAAGGCTGTGGTCAGGCAGATGCAGGCGTCTTCCACAAAGCGCCGCACACTGCTGCGCTCCAACGCATCGCACGCCTTTAACGCAACGCTGCGGGAGAGAAATTTGTTCCAGACCGTGGACTGCTGCTGGAAATTGGGTGAGGTAACGTAGGTTTGAAAGATGTCCTGTCCCGTCAGATGCTCTACGGGCGGATCCATGGTAAGAAACCATGCGGCAAAACTGCCATCGGCATTGATGCGGGCAGTGCGAAAGTGCAGAATATCCGGCTGCTCGCGTTGAAAAAGAGCCACGTTTTTGCCCAGTGATTCCGTGCCCCATATGAGGTCGTCGGCATCGGCAAAACCAATGATGTTTCCTTTGGCGGCCCGCATGCCCTCTAATCTGGCCCGCATAGTGTAAATGGGGGCAGTATGCGGCAGAAGGGTTATATTGAGTCCCTTCGTTCTATAGGCTTCGACCAGTGGCAGGCACGGCTCGTCCGAGCAGTCATCGACCAGCACTACCTCAATATCCTTGAAGTCCTGAGCCAGGACACTGTCCAGAAGATGGGGCAGGCATTGCAGATGATTGTGGTGCGGTACGATGAGCGAGAGTTCCGGCATGGTCAGTCTATCCTCATTGCCGGGTTGCCCGCCATGCGCCAACCATCGCGGCAACCTTTATAAATGTACGCGCCTGGCGCGATAATATTGCTGTTGCCGATGTTTGCCCCTGGCAGCACAACGGAGCGCACCCCAAAGGCGTTTCCATCGCCAATATGCGTATCGCCCAAAATCAGGGCGTAGGGTCCAAAAAAGTTGCCATCGCCAATGACAGCGTCATGCCCGACAACAACCGCGCCATTGAAATAATTGGCATTGCCAATGATTGCATCGCACGAAAAATGGCAGTTGGCAGTGACAATCATTGCTTCACCCACATGAGCGCTTTCGCCCACGTAGGATGACGGGTGCACGAGGTTGCAAAAGCTCGCGCCACGCGCCTTCCACTTGGCGTAGGCCTTGAGGCGCAGCTCCGGTGAAGCGATGCCGATGACAAATACATCATCCTGTTCAGGAACGAAGGCATCGTCCACGCCTATTTCCATTTCTGCAAGGTTGCGCAACTTTTGCGGATAGCCTTCAAAGGACAAAAAACCCTTGAAGCGCAGTCTGTCGCCCCAGATTTCCTGCGCCATCCAGTAGCATTCTCTTGCTGCCGAAGAATTGCCGATGATTACAAGATTTTTATCCATCAGTAGCGTCCGCCGTCCATAACTACAGTTTGGCCTGTTATCCATTTACCGGAGTCACTCAGCAAAAATACTATAGTCTGGGCCACGTCTTCGGGGGTGCCAATGCCCAAAGGATAGGCTGCCAGCGCCTGATCGCGTGCATCAGGGCTGAGCATTGCGAAATATTGTTCGCTCATGGGTGTGCGGACCATGGCCGGAGCAACTGCGTTGATCCGTATGCCCTGAGGGGCCAGCTCTCTGCTCAGGCTTATGGTTGCCGCCTGTATGGCCGCCTTGGCGCCGCCATATGCCGCAAGCCCGGCTTCTTTGGCAAGGGCGGCGGCTGAAGACAGAAAAATAATTGAAGAACCCTGGCCCATGTTATTGCGCTTGTCGGCAAAGCCTCTTGCCAGCAGCAGGGGCGCATGGACGTGTATATCATAAAGGCTTGCAGCAGCGTTTCTGTCGTACGCGCGCAGGGGCATAACCGCGGCATAGCCCGCGCAACAGACCAGAGCGGTCAGTTTGCCGTATTTTTGACGCAAACCGGCAACCCATTGCGGCAGTGAATCCATATCCTCTTGCAGGTCGCGTGGCTCAATGTGTAAAAATTCTTGATGCGCGCATGAATTTTTCAGGTTCTGGAGCCGGGGCATGTCGCGTCCGCTGGCAATGACGGTAGCTCCCATCTGGTTGCACAGAAGGGCTACAGCCATGCCAATGCCAGAGCTGGCGCCTGTGACAAGAACGCGATTTTCCGGCGTCAGCATGGTCATGCGATTTTGCCTTCCCCAAGGCTCATGAGGTCTGCAACGGTGTTCACGTCTTTGTATTGCGAAAACCGGGTCTTTACCCCAAGTTCTTTGTCAAACAGGGCAATGCACGACATGATTGACAAAGAATCCCATTCCTCCATTCCTGTGAGCTTTGTGTCGGGAGTAATCGGGGTGTCCGTCTGCAAAATATCTTGCAGAGTTGCAAAGAATTTTTTTTGCTCGAGCATTATAATTCCTCCTTGGGAGGGGGGGGCGTTTTTTTTCCTGTAATTTTGTTTTGCCAGTAGGCCAGGTATTCTTGCTGCGTCATGGTATCTGCTGGGGGATCAAAATCAGAAACACCCGTACAGACAATGGTGTCTGTATCCATAATGGCTGATGCCCAGGCAAGCCCTACGCCGAATCCGCACAACATCAGGCGCTGTTTTTTACTGAACTCAATCTCCTGCCACGCATCGCACAACGCTGTTGGTATGGAGGCTGCGGCAGTGTTGCCGAATTTGCTGAAAGCCCCCATTATTGTCTTTTGCTGTGAAAAACCAGCAGCTTCCGCAATCATGGACATGATCTGCTTGTTAGCCTGATGGGGTACAAACCAGTCGATGTCTTCCGCGTTCATGCCTGCCCAGGCGAGTGTTTCAATGATATGCGGCGGAACCGTGTTGACCGTAAAGTCAAAGATGGCGCCGCCATCCATAAAAATGTTTGTCAGTCGCCAGGGCGTGCCGTTGGGGTCGTGCAGATACTCGCAGTATGCGGCATAGTCTTCAACATTTTTGGGCAGGGGCAACCTGTAGCCGCCAGCGGGAATCATCAGGGATTCTGCGCCGCCGCCATCAGAACCCAGAGAGAACCACGACCGCCTCTCGATCTCTGAATACTCCACAATGGTGGCACTGCCTGCATCGCCGAAAACCGGTGTGACTACCCGGTTATCTCTGTCAAGCGTCTGGCACATGCCGTCCCCCACCAGCAAGAGTACCCGTGAGGCTGCCCGGCTTTCCACCAGAGAAAAAGCAAGCCAGAGACCGTAAACGTAGCCGGAACAGCCCTGATTTACGTCAAAAGCTGCACAGTGTTGCGAAAGACCCAGCTTTTTTTGAAGAATGCAGGCCGTCGCGGGCAGTATGTGGTCTGGCCGCTGAGTCAAAAATATGATGGCATCAATTGAAGTACGCTCGATTTTCATATTGCTGAAAAGGATTTCAGCCGCCTGACGGCTCAAATCGGAAGGCGTAATACCAGGTTGAGACACTCGACGGCAATCCATGCCCACTATTTTGGTCATCCGGTTGGCTTTTTTAATATCGCCATTAAAATATTGCAGTTCATCTTCAAGGCGGATTTCGTCTTTGGGAACTACGGTGTGTATGCCGGAAATTTTTGCATGAAAAAATTGTGATTGCGCCATAATCTAACCTTCCAGGCAATGGTTGATGCAGTGCGCTATGCGCTCTACAATTTCTTCCTCCAGCCCCGCATAGAGAGGGAGGCAAAGAACCCTGCGCGCTACGCTTTCTGCCACAGGACACGGCAATGCATTTTTGATGTAGGGCAGCGTGTTCAATGACGGATAAAAGTACCGCCTGGGGAAAATATTATCCTTGGCAAGGGTATGCACAATTCGTTCCAAAATTTTTTCATCATCAAGAATTACGGGGTAATATGCATGATTCCAAATCAGGCCCTGGCGCAGGGCCGGTCGTCGCAACCCCTTGTCTGGCAGAAGGGTATCATACATTGCACTAACAATGCTGCGTTCTGCAATATTTTCACGCACTTTATCAAGAATGCACAAGCCCATTGCGGCATGCAGCTCGGAAAGTTTGGCGTTTATACCAAGCCGGAAGTGCTGATTCCCCTGATGCCCATAGGCGCGCATCAGCAGAAAGGCCTCTCGCGCTTCGTCTGTTTGGGTGACAAGGCAACCGCCTTCTACAGTATTGAACACCTTGGTTGCGTGAAAGCTGCATGCAGCGGCGTCTCCATAGCTTAATAGGCTACGGTTGTTGTACGAAGCGCCAAAAGAATGCGCTGCATCATACAGGACGCGCAGGTCATGATTTTTAGCCAGTGCATCAAGTGAATCTACATCGCAAATATTGCCGTAAATGTGCACTGGAAGAATACCAGCAGTCTCTGGGGTGAGTCTTTCGGCAACACTTTGGGGATCAAGGCAACAGGTTTCCTCGTCGATATCGGCAAATACAACGTTGCAACCTTCCCAGAGCAATGCTGAAAGGGTTGCAACATAGGTAAAGGGTGTCGTGATGACTGTTTTGCCCGCCATGCCAAGTACATGCAGGCCCAGCTGCAAGGCTATGGTGCCGTTGGCGCATACATTGACTCGTGGCGTTTCCAGAAACTGGGCGAGCCGAATCTCCAATTCTTGTGAAAAGGGGCCATGATTTGTCAAATGCTGGGAAGCAAAAATTCGCGAAACATAGGCAGCATATTCTTGCTCTGTTGGCATCAGTGGACGCGTGACGTAACAAGGAGTGTTCATATGAACCCCGATATTTTGCGGGTAAAACTGCTAGCCTTCCCCCATGTAGACGGGGAAAGATAAATTATGTCTAACTTGCATTATTAAGCGAACGCCCACTTTTCGCAAAGGGTATGGGCCTGAAATACACCGCGCCACTTCAGTGGAACATGCTTTTTCTGCCAAGTTTCTTCGCTATAGACACCCTTATTATGTTCTTCTGCTCGTGAGATTCATCATTGGTGGAATGCATATTTGCAAGCCAACGGTCGTCATATCTGCCGATGCCCCATATCCCTCCACGCCATGCAGGGTGATATCCAATTCCTTTTAATTGTCCCAAAACTGTCATCCCGTCTATTGGTGGCTGGCGATATATGGTATCCGTCTATTGTTGATAGCAAAAAAAAGATGCCATAAAATCAATATCTAGACAATCTTGTGACTGCACTATTTGAAAATATGTCTTTGTGATTATTTCGAGGGGAATGAATTTCTGATCGTCAACCGTGATCCGCGGGGGGTGCTGGCCTGGCAGGCAAAAAATTGCGTCAATCTTGCGTGTTGATTAGCTCTTTTTCTACAATACCCGTGCAAAATTCAGATATCTGATGCGCGTCCGTTGGCAACCGAAGTGAAAATTTTTTAAAAGTTGTAGCGCGTTTTTTGAAAAGCAATGCTAATCGTTGTGCCGGAGAATGGGCCTGAACCTCTTTAGGCAGCTTGTACAAGGTTCCCAGCGATAATGCGCAAGGTGCATACAAGGTCCGCGGGGTATCTGCTTCCATTGAAAGCGGACAGCGGGATGATTGTTTTAAAATTTTTCTCACGGGCAGCACGCCCGTGCAATATTTGCCTGCGGCGCGCTGAGAGCAATCTTGGGGCGCCTTTTGTTTGGGTTAGTAGAAATGTTTTATGCGACATTTAAGCGTGTTGTCGCATGGAAGATGCAATTTGTGGATAGTCTGTATATTCTGTGCATTAGCCGCATGTATTGAATTTTTGTTATGCAAAATTGATCTTTTTAGTGGTGAATTGAAGATTGATAGCTAACTATTCTTTATAATGTAACATATGTATTTAATATGGTGGTTGTTGTTTGGATATATTATGTTGAGGTTATGTTATAAAATATTGTTATTGCATGATAAAAAAATTCATTTAACTTCTAATGTTATCATGGCTCATGCCGATACGCTTGATATTGTGCAGTTTGTATTGACTTCAAGAGTAGTTTGTTGTTTGTATCTATATAAATTTTTACCTTGATCGATAGCAAAAGTGCTGGTTCTAGCAATATGTTTGATCCTGTGCCTGTTTCTTAATTATTTTGAGGCGCATTTTTAGTGATGCATGTTTGATGCCCTAATGTTTTGTGATTCGCAATTGTGGGGGACTTATGAGTATCAAGCTGAAAGTTTTACTTCTATCAATACTCGGGCCAACGCTTCTTGCCATTCTGGTATTTGCATACGCAATGCAGAGCATATGGAAGTCTGAAGAAGAGGCTGTCCTTCAATCAGCACGCGGCATTGTCAGCATGGCTGAATCGGCGCGCCAGGAAATGGCCCTTAAGTTCAATGGTGTTATCAAGCCGCTTGATGAGATTTCGCGCGATAAACTGGTTGATGCCGTGCCGATCATCACGGCAATAAAAATGGCGCGGCAAAATGCGAGCAAGCTTGGTTACCGGTTTCGTGTGCCCAAATATTCCCCGCGCAATCCAGAAAATACGCCCAACGAGCTGGAAAAAACCGCCCTGGACAAAATCAAGTCGCAGGGCCTCACTGAGCTTGTAGTGCGGCAGCCCGACGCCATCCATTATTTTAAGCCAATAGCTCTGACCGCAGAGTGCATGTACTGCCATGGCGACCCAAAGGGTGCGCCAGACCCCATTGGCGGCATCAAGGAGGGCTGGAAGGAAGGCGAAATCCATGGGGCGTTTGAAATAATCTATTCTCTGGATGATGCCGTTAAAAGAACCCAGAACGCTGCCTTTGCTATTGGAGCAGCAACTATTATCATACTGGTTTTAATTGTGTGCGCTGTATGGTTTATCATGCGCAACAGCCTTGTGAATCCTCTTTTGCGGCTTCAGATATTTGCCCACCAGATTTCCGAGGGGGAACTGGATACGCAGCCGAAGGGCTCCTTTAAAGCGGAATTGCAGGCTCTGGAGCGCTCTCTGACAGCCATGGTGTCCCGCCTGAAAGAAAAGATACTCTTTTCCGAGCAAAAAACGGCAGAAGCCGAAGAGTCTGAAGCCCGCGCGCAGCAGCATGCCCAGGAAGCGTCTGATGCCAGGGACGATGCCCTTAAATCGCGTGCTGCGGGCATGGTTGAAGCTGCCAATATGCTTGATAGTGTTGTCGGCTCCGTTACCTCGGCATCTCAGGAAATTTCAGCCCAGGTTGAGCAATCCAGCAATTTCGCCTTGAGCCTCTCAAACAGCATGAATTCTGTTGCCGCTGCCATGGATCAGATGAATACCTCTGTTCATGAGGTATCAACCAATGCTGCGCAGGCTTCATCTTCCTCTGAACTGGTAAAAGTCAACGCGAATAAGGAACTTGGCGAAGTTCGCAATATGGTTGAAGCCATCAAGTCTGTGCAGACCATGGCAAACAGCCTGAAGACCGGAATGAGCGAACTGGGGCAAAAGGCTGAAGACATTGGCAAAATTATGAATGTCATTAACGATATTGCAGACCAGACCAACCTGCTGGCCTTGAACGCAGCCATTGAAGCCGCCAGGGCCGGAGATGCCGGCAGAGGCTTTGCCGTTGTTGCGGACGAAGTGCGCAAACTCGCAGAAAAAACCATGCTGGCCGTAACGGAAGTGGGCGATGCCATCAAGGCCGTGCAGCAAGGCACGCGAAACAACGTCAGCGGGGTGGACGTTGCGGTTGAAGCTATTTCCAAAGTTAATGACATGGCCGAGGGAACAGGGGAAGCCATCAGCCAGATCACACTCCATGTGAACGAAATGGCCGACCAGATTCAGGCCATTGCCCGCGCTGTGGATGAACAGACGCACGCTTCTGCTGAAATAACGCAAGCCATCTCTGCGGCTGATCAGAACACGTCCGAGACTTCGGCTGCGCTTCAGGAGATATCAACGGCACTGATTGACCTTTCGCAGCAGAGCCAGGTTCTTGAGTCTCTTATTACCAAGCTGCGTAATGGCGCAAAGCAGATTACGGCAAAGTTTGATTAGCGGAGCGCAAGCAGCGCGGAAAAACCGCGATAGCTACGGTTTTTTATTTGTATGGATAAGCTCGGGCGGGCAAAGCATGTCGCCCCCAGCACGCCAATGGTTCGTAAACAACGATTGAGCGCGCTCCTGGGGGCAGTGCATTGCCCGCCTTTACTTTGGCCTCAGGCATGCGGAATTGCGGAGTGCTGGCCTGTGCTATATACTGCCGTTCTATGATTATTCTTGGCGACAGAGACATCAAGACCCTCCTTCTGGATCTGGCGCAGCAGCGCGCGGTAGAAGACGTGCTCTCGCTGGCTGTTAAAAGCCTCGGCACCGCGCGCGATTCCGCGCTGGTGCGCATATGGCTTGTGGAGCCAGATACCGCCTGCCCCGCATGCGCAGATAACGCAATCTGCGCGGGCCGGGGGCGATGCCTGCACCTCAAGGCCAGCTACGGCAAATCCCGCATTGACGGCAGGCTGTGGACAGAAACTGAACTGTCTGGATTTTATCGCTTTCCCCTTGGCAGCAGGAAAGTCGGGGCCATAGCCCTGACCAACAAACCGCTTGAGGTTGCACGCATTGACGGCACGGAACCCTGGATTGCCGACCCACAATGGATCGAGCAGGAGGGCATTGTCAGCTTTGTCGGGCAGCCCCTTGTTTGCCGGGGGGAAACCCTTGGCGTCATAGCGGTTTTTTCGCGCGGCATGCTTGAAGCGGGCACCCTTGAACTCTTGCGCATGGTTGCCGACCATATCGCCTACGCCATTGCCAATGCGCGTCTTTTTGAAATAGCCGATGCCAGCAACCAGAAAAAAGAGCTGGAAAACGCTCACCTGCGCGAAGAACTCTACGAAGCGCGCAAGTTTACGGGCATAATTGGTAACAGCGCAGCAATCAAGGAAATTCGCGAACAGATTCAGATTGTCGGGGATACGGAAGCAACCGTACTCATTCAAGGCGATTCCGGCACGGGCAAAGAACTTGTCGCCCATGAACTGCACAAGCACAGCAAAAGAAAAACCAGCCCGTTTATCAAGATAAACTGCGCCGCAATCCCACAGCATCTTTTTGAAAGCGAATTTTTTGGTCATGCCAAGGGGGCTTTCACTGGCGCTATCAGTGACCATATGGGATTTTTTCAGCTGGCTGACGGCGGAACCCTTTTCCTTGATGAAATTGCCGAGATTCCGCTGGAGCTTCAAGGCAAGCTGTTGCGGGTCATACAGGATGGAGAGTTCAGGAGAGTCGGGGAAGGCAAAAGCCGCCGCACCGATGTACGGATCATCGCCGCCACCAATAAAAATCTGAAACAGGCCATCCAGAACAAAACGTTCAGGGACGATCTGTACTACCGCCTGCAAGTCTTCCCCATCATCATGCCCAATCTTAACGAGCGGGAAGAAGACATCCCCCTGCTGGTGCGGCATTTTATCGGCGTTTTTTGTAAAAAAAATGGTCGCTGCACTTTTGACCTGTCGGAAGAACAGATGCTCAGGCTGCGGCGCTATAGCTGGCCGGGCAACATCAGGGAATTGCAGAATTTTGTTGAAAGAATGGTCATCACCGGGCGGCCAGAGCAGGCCCTGGCCTATCTTGCCCTTTGCGGGCCAGCGGATCTGTCGGAAAAAGCCTGCGGCGAGCCTGCCAGCGGCCCGCAAAAGATTTTCACGGAAAAGCAGATGCGGCACATGGAAAAAGCCAATCTGAAAGCCGCGCTGGAGCGCACAAACTGGCTCATATACGGCAACCGGGGCGCTGCGGCCCTGTTGGGGATAAAACCAACAACCCTTATTTCCCGGCTCAAACGGTTTGACCTGTATAAGCTCCGCCCGGCATCCATATCTTTTGACGAACCAAAGGATTTTTCCGGGGCCGACTAATTCATGCAGTTCCCCATGAAAAAAGGCGAAGTTCCGGCGGCAATGGCGTGCTCCGAAACTTCGCCTTTCACATCATCTGCCTGCAGTGCAGATCAGCTCAGGACGAGGTTAATGAGGGCTGTGGAGGAACGGCATTTCCTATCCCTCGCCTTCGGCCTGGCTTTGCTTTCCAGCCCCCTTGAGGCCGTACATGGTTGTACTGCCTGAGGACCAAAATTCCATCACTTCGCATTGCACCATTGAAGTCAGTATCTTTTTTACTTCTCTGGGGCCTTTTTCAGGAAAAATATCCAGAAAGTCTTTGAAGTAAAACTTGGTTTTGTTTTTCTCAGCGATGAAATCAACGATTTTTTGTTGATCCGGCGTCATTAGGAACCTCATTGTCGTGGGCACCCCGCAGAGGGGAGCGGGGTGCCCCAGACTGTTAGAACTTGAACTGCGTGCTCTGGCGCCAGGTGTAGTAGGCGGGATCACGGAAGTCATCGATAAGGTGGTGGGTAAATTCAAGGCCGGTCATCTTGAAGAAGGTTTCCCAGCCGATGCGTTCAGCCCAGTCGCCCAGACGTTCGTACTTGTTGGCGTTGGCCGCGTATACGTCCACAATATGCTTGATGGTTTTGGTCAGTGTGGGCCAGCGGGGCGGCTCGTTGGGGATGTAGCCCACAACGACCTTGGAGAACTTGGGCATGCTGATGCGGTTGGAAACCTTGCCGCCAACCATGATGGCAACGCCGTCGCCTTCGGCATCCGAGATAGGCAGGGCGGGACACATGGTGTAGCAGTTGCCGCAGTACATGCAGCGCTCTTCCTTGATGGCGATGGAGTTCACCTTGTTGCCGTTGTGTTCCACCTTGGTGGGGCGCACAGCGGCGGTGGGGCAGGCGGAAACAGCCAGCGGGATTTCGCAGAGCTGGTCAGCCCATTCATGATCGACCATGGGAGGCTTGCGGTGGATACCCACAAGGCCGATGTCCGAGCAGTGTACAGCGCCGCACATGTTGATGCAGCAGGCCAGCGCTATACGCACCGGGGCGGGCATGCGCATGTCTTTAAACTCTTCAAAAAGGGCGTCCATCACGGCCTTGACCGGGCCGGAGGCGTCGGTTGCGGGGGTGTGGCAGTGCAGCCAGCCCTGGGTGTGCACCATGTTGCTGATGCCAGCGCCAGTGCCGCCCACGGGGAACTTGAACGAACCACCATCAAACTTGCGGCTGTTCAGGTCGTCGCGCAGTGCTTCCATAGTGGCTTTGTCTTCCACCATGAATTCAATGTTGCTGCGCGTTGTCCAGCGCAAATGGCCGCCGCAATACTTGTCGGCAATATCGCACAGTTCGCGGATATGCGTGATAGACATGGTACGGGTGCCGCCAATGCGCACCGTATAGCATGTTTCGCCGCTTTCAGCCACGTGCACGAGCACGCCGGGCTCCAGAATCTCGTGATAAAGCCATTTGCCAAAGTTCCTGGCAATTACCGGCGGAAAGAATTCATTATATTTGCGGGGGCCAATATCGCTGATACGGCCTTCCATCGGTTTTGCGGGATTGTACCCGGAAGAAATAAAAGCCATGTTCTTCTCCCCCTTTGACTAGCGTTGATGACGTTTGCGGTAAGCAGCAAGGTCACGGTTCCAGCCGCCAGGCACTTCTTCTTCCTTGAAGAAGATGTACGGGTTGGAACGCGGTTCCTTCACATGGTAGGCAGCGGCGGGAGTGTCGGTGACTTCCAGCAGCTTCTGGAACGACAGGCGCTTCATGGTTTCACCCACGCGCTCGCGGTTCTTGCCTTCTTCCATCCACCAGTCCCAAATCTTTTCGATGACTTCTTTCACGTCATCGTAAGGGGCTTCACAGGAAACGAAAGGCACGAGCAGCGAACCCATCTGGGCGCCGTCCACCACGGGGGCCTTGGCGCCTACGAGGATGCTCGCGCCGCGTTCGTCACCGATGTGCAGAGCGCGGGGCATGGTGTTGATGCAGTGCATGCAGCGCACGCAGTCGGCGGTCTTGATGGAAAGCTTGGAGCCGTCCCACTTCATGCACTTGGAGGGGCACAGATCCACGACTTCCTTCTGGATGTCGAACTTGCCCCAGTCGCGACCGGAGTGAGCGCCGGCGTTGGGGGCGAATTCGCCGCCCACGTAGCCCTTCACGGCGTCCTGGTCGATCTTGATGTCGTCCTTCCAGGTACCGACAACGGCAAAGTCGGAACGCGCCATGGCGCACACGCAGCCGTTGGGGCAACCGTCGAACTTGAACTTGAACT
>NZ_JANFYZ010000015.1 GCF_024460775.1 Desulfovibrio desulfuricans
CACCTTGCCTTTTCATTCAACTTTGAGGGTGTTGCACTTGCAAGTTGAATCCGCCTGTATCAAAAAAATCAGATGTGCCAGATAATTTGGGGTTCCGCCGCTATGAAGTTGTCCATAATTATCCCTGCCTATAATGCAGAAAAATATTTGTCTGAGGCCTGCACCTCTCTTGTCGGGCAAACTCTGCAAGATTGGGAGTGTCTCATAGTTGATGATGGCTCATCTGATGGAACTGCCACAATAGCACAGGGGTTTTGCTCTGTAGATCCCCGTTTTCATCTTTTGCAACAGAAAAACTCAGGGGTTTCGGCAGCGCGCAACAAGGGGATTGAAGTAGCAAGAGGGGC
Source organism: Desulfovibrio desulfuricans (assembly GCF_024460775.1). NCBI lineage: Bacteria > Pseudomonadati > Thermodesulfobacteriota > Desulfovibrionia > Desulfovibrionales > Desulfovibrionaceae > Desulfovibrio > Desulfovibrio desulfuricans. The sequence continues at coordinate 348 of NZ_JANFYZ010000015.1, forward strand.
ATACTTGGCATTTCTTGATGCGGACGATATTTGGGAACCCAATACCGCTGCGCTCTTTTGCTCCTTGCTGGATGAAAACCCCGACTGTCGCGTCACATGGGGAGAAGCCATCCGCTTTGATACGGAGACAGGGGAGATCAAGCCAATCGTTTGGAAGAATTATTTCCCCATGGGAAACCCTTGGTATGATATGCTCATATATCATTACATCCCCATAAGCGCTGTGTGTATACGAAAGCAGGATTTGCCGGATACAATGCGTTTTCGGACTGATTTGACACATGCAGAAGACCGGGATTTTTTGCTGCGATTGCTAAAAAATGCAGTTGCAATTCCGCTGAATAAAGTAGTGCTGCGCAGTCGGCAGCACGAAGCCTCCGTCAGTAAAAATGCTGATGCAGCGCTTGCTGGTGAGATACGGGTAATGCGAGAGCATTTGGCTGACGCCGCATTGCCACGGCATGTCCGGCGCAGGGCGGAGTCTGCTTTGGCCTTTCGTTGTGCCGTCATTATGGCGTTTACTGGGGGGCAGTATGGGCGTGCACTCTTGTGGTATCTTAAGGCTGTTGTGTGCGATCCACTGAATATTAATAATTATCTCTTGCCGATACGTAAAATTTCAATGACCCTGCGCCATGCGTTGCGGCGGATTTTTTGAACCTGCTCGCAGAATATACGACTGCCGAACAGGATTTAGACAGGAGAGTTTTTATGCCCGCTGCACAACAGCCAAGTTGCGCTTTTTATACGATGCACGCCCACTGGCCTTGGATGCGGCAGACCGAAGATGGCCGGGGGGGAATGCCCGGCTGTCGCTTTTTGCTAAACAGGGAGGCTGCAGACACTCAGTGGCTTGCTGTCTTTGATGAACCCCCAGCACAATCCACAACACAGGTTCCCAAGGAACGCAGGGTGCTTTTTATTACAGAGCCGCCAGAGGTAAAGCCTTACCCTGCATCCTATTTGCGACAATTTGGCACGGTTATTTCTCCCTTTTTCATTAGAAATGCTCCTCGGGGAACTGTTTTTCTGGAAAACCCCTGCCTCAACTGGCATTATGGCGTTGATGTCGATTCTTGTTCCAGTGATCTGTCAAATCTTGATGCTTTTCGCTCCATGCCGATTCCCGCGAAGGACAAAATGCTCTCTGTTATCTGTTCTACAAAGACATTCACTGCGGCGCAGCATAAACGCATTGCCTTTGTGGAAAAACTGCAGAAACGCTTTGGGAATCGTGTGGATCTGTATGGGCGTGGCAGAAACCCCATATCTGATAAAAGAACTGCTATTGCATCTTACAAGTATCACCTTGTTCTTGAGAATAATTACATCGACAACTTCTGGACGGAAAAGTTTTCAGACACGTTGCTGGGTTACACATATCCAATTTATCTCGGTGCACCCAATATTGCGGCAAAGTGCCCGTCTGGCGCAATGCTAATTCTGCGCCCGGACAATGATGAAGCCAACCTGGACGCCATAGAGCGGTTATTGCAAGAAGATCCTTGGGAGCAGAGTCTTCCAGCTTTAAGGATGAGCCGTCAGTGGGTGCTGGATACGACCAATGTTTTTTCTCGCATGCAGCGGCTGATTGGCGAGTCTGGTTCGCACATGTTCGCTGCGCCATCTTTGAATAGTCCTGTTGCCCTGAAACAATCCAGCCGCTGGCAGCGGGCCCTGCTAAAGCGGCTGAGACGCTGGGGATTGTATGACCCTTATTGCTGCTGACTTGCTAAACCATTAGCTCCCTCAGGAAAGTATTTTTTCTGGAAAAGCGCCTACAGCCTGCGAGCAAATTGGACAACTCTCTTGTCTACTAGTAAAAGGCTTGGATTAGCTGTGCGCGCATCGTTAAATTGATTTTTCAGGCGGGACAGAAATGCCGTTACCTTTGCCTTGTCTTGCACATAATCCTCTCTTTGATCTACTTATCGCCACTATTGGCCGTAATGAGGAGCTTGACCGCCTGTTTACATCACTTGAGGGACAGTCGTACAAAAACTTCCGGATACTTCTGGCAGATCAGAATCCTGCGGGGTATCTGGATGATATGCTTGCCCGCCATTCCGGCTTGCCCATTACTCGCATCATGCTGCCCCCGCAGGGAGTTTCAGTTGCCCGCAATGTCTTGCTGGAACAAGCCAAGGCAGACATCATCGTTTTTCCTGATGATGATTGCTGGTATGCGCCGGACACCCTTGAGCGCGTGTGCGAAATGTTTGCCGCCTATCCTTCTTGCGGAGCTTTGCTGGGAGTGTGGACGTCATCGCCCAATGTTTATGCCTCAGGAGTGGCCGAAGGGATCGTCAGCCGGGCGGGCTTGTTCCAACTTGCGGGAACATGCGTACAGTTCTACCGCAGAGAAGCAGTGACTGGCATCCGCTTTGATCCCCTGCTTGGGCCCGGGACCGGCTTGCCCTACGGTTGTGGCGAAGACACCGACTACCTTTTGTATGCGCATGCCCGCACAGAGGTGCGCCGGTATGCGAAGATTCGGGTGTTTCATCCTTCGCCGAAAGAACATCAGCCCTCGCCGCAAAAAGTGGCAAGCTATGCAGCCGGACGCATGTATTTGCTGAAAAAGCACGGTTTTTCATGGCTGTTTATGCTGTTCAATGTGCTGTACCCTCTCTGCCTGGCCCCCTTGGACGCCCTGCGGCACGGAAGGGCGCAGGGCGGCTATCGATTGCGCATGTTCGTTGAGCGTCTGCGCAACTGGCATTAGCCAGTGGGGGAATAGCGGCAGCGTTTAAGGCGCAAGGGGAATGCCTCCATAGCCCGCCTGTGAGGCGTTTGCTCGTGGAGCGGGAGGTTGCTCATTTCTCTCTTTTCAATGCGCTGCCATTAGTGTAATTTTTCTTGTTGTATTGCCTTGGCGCGGCTGCACAATGCAGAGCCGTTGGATGTATGCAGGCTGCCATTCAGTGGAAAGCCCGGATACTGCTCGCTGCCGCCGAGGCCCACATGCCCAGGCCGTCTGAAAAAATGGTATGGGCCTGAAAGGAAAGCATGCTGATTTTTGTGTGATTATTGTTTTTTGTGAAAATCAGGTGCTCACAGAGTGTTCAAAGGTGTTGCAGCGTTACTGTTCATGCGGCATGTTGGCCCACGCTGCGATGCGGACTTTTTTATTTCACACAAGATTGCGTCTGTGGTTCCGCATAGAAGGAATCCAGTAGTATTGAGGACAATCAGATGGTTTCATTTGAAGACCTGTTGGCAAAGAAATCTTCCGTGGCTGTGGTTGGTCTGGGTTATGTGGGCTTGCCCCTGGCTGTTGCCCTTTCCCATCACTTTGATGTCATTGGCTTTGACATCAACGTGGCGCGGGTAGATGCACTTAACAAGGGACACGATGCCACCAATGAGGTTGATGATGCTTCCCTTGCCGCCAGCACGGCCCGTTTTACCAGCGATGCGGCCGAGCTTGCCAAGGCGGGCGTGATTATCGTAGCTGTGCCTACCCCGGTAGACAGTCACCGACAGCCCGATCTTACGCCTGTTGTGGGCGCTAGTCGCACGGTTGGACGCCATATGCCCAAGGGCTGCGTGGTGTGCTATGAGTCTACGGTATACCCCGGCGTTACCGAGGACGAATGCATCCCCCTGCTGGAAAAAGAATCCGGCATGCGCTTTCCTGCGGATTTTACCGTGGGGTATTCACCCGAGCGCATCAATCCTGGTGACAAGGTTCACCGGCTTGAAACCATCCGTAAGGTTGTTTCCGGCTCTGACGCCCCCACCGCAGACCTGCTGGTTAAGGTCTATGGCGCGGTGGTGACGGCGGGCATCCACAGGGCCTCGTGCATCAAGGTGGCCGAGGCCGCCAAGGTTATTGAAAACACGCAGCGCGATATCAACATCGCTCTGATGAACGAACTGGCCCTTATTTTTAACCGCATGGGCATTGATACGCTGGAAGTGCTTGAAGCCGCAGGCAGCAAGTGGAACTTCCTGCCGTTCCGTCCGGGTCTTGTGGGCGGGCACTGCATTGGCGTGGATCCCTATTACCTGACCTACAAGGCCGAAGAAATCGGCTGCCACCCTGAGGTGATCCTTGCGGGCCGCCGCATCAACGACGGCATGGGCAAGTATGTGGCAGAAATCTGCGTCAAACGCCTCATCAATGCGGACAAACACGTCAAGGGCGCGCGCGTGGGCCTGCTGGGCTTTACGTTCAAGGAAAATGTGCCTGACATCCGCAATACCCGCGTGGTGGACATCATAGCGGAACTGAAGGAATACGGCATCACGGCTCTGGTGCATGATCCCGAGGCCGATGCTGCGGAAGCTCAGCACGAATACGGGCAGACGCTGCTGCCCCTGAGTGACCTCAAAAATCTGGATGTTCTTATCCTGGCTGTATCGCACGAGAGTTTCCGCCAGCTTGATCATGCGGCCATACGCGCCATGTTTGCTGGCGATGCGGTTACGCTTATGGATATCAAGGGTTTCTGGGACAAACAGGAAATGCTTGATGCCGGGTTTGATCTCTGGAGGTTGTAATTTGAACGCGCGCATGCCCTGTCAGCTGGTTACCGGCGGTTCGGGTTTTATCGGGTCCTGTTACGTCCTTCAGGCCCGGCGGCAGGGTGTGCGTGTGATTAACCTCGACAAGCTGACCTACGCTGGCAATCCTGCCAATCTGGCAACGCTGGATGACGATCCGGATTACGTCTTTGTACGCGGCGACATCGGCAATGCCGAGCTGGTTGCCTGGCTGCTGAAAACCTTCCAGCCCGATGCCATCGTGAATTTTGCTGCGGAAAGCCACGTTGACCGTTCCATTGTTGACCCCGATGCTTTTGTGCGCACCAATGTGCTGGGTACGGCCACACTGTTGCGAGTGGCTGCCCAGTGGTGGCGCACTCTGCCTGCGGAGTGCGCATCAGCCTTTCGTTTCCTGCACGTGTCTACCGATGAGGTCTATGGCGCGTTGCAGCCGGGCGATCCGGCTTTTACAGAAGCGACCCCTTACAGCCCCAACAGCCCATATTCTGCGTCCAAGGCCGCCAGCGATCATATGGCGCGCGCTTTTCACGAAACCTACGCCCTCCCGGTGCTGCTTACCAATTGTTCCAACAATTACGGGCCGCGCCAGTTCCCTGAAAAACTCATTCCCCTGATGATCTGCAATGCCCTTGACGGCAAGCCTTTGCCTGTCTACGGCAAGGGGGCCAATATTCGCGACTGGCTGCATGTAGAAGACCATTGCGCTGCCATAGCCCGGGTGCTTGAGGCGGGCAGGGTAGGGCGGTGTTACAACATCGGCGGGCATGCGGAAAAGACCAATCTTGAGGTTGTGCTGGCCGTGTGCGCCATCCTTGACCAGTTGGTACCCTCGGCTCGTGGCCCTTATGCCGATCAAATTGCATATGTGGCCGACAGGCCAGGGCATGATTTCCGGTACGCCATAGACTGTAGCCGAATAGAAGCTGAGCTTGGCTGGAAGCCGAGCCTCAAGTTTGATTCCGGCCTGCGTGAAACCGTTCGCTGGTATCTTGAAAATTCCGAGTGGGTTGAAGATGTCCGCAGCGGCGCTTACAGGGAATGGATTGCGGCCAACTACGCCCATCGCGCTTGCGGTGAGGCCAACTGAAAGAAGGGGGCGGCATGAGTGGCTGGAAAGGCATTGTTCTGGCAGGGGGATCTGGTTCGCGTCTGCACCCATTGACTCTGAGCGTGAGCAAACAGCTCATGCCCATCTATGACAAACCCATGATTTACTACCCGCTGTCTATTCTGATGATGGCGGGCATTCGGGATATCTGCCTTATTTCCACCCCAGAGCACCTGCCCCTCTATAAGGCTTTGCTGCATGACGGCTCGCAACTGGGCTGCAATTTCAGCTACATAGTGCAACCCCGTCCTGAAGGGTTGGCCCAGGCTTTCTTATTGGCGGAAGACCACATTGCGGGGCACAATACCTGCCTGATTCTGGGCGATAATGTTTTCTTCGGCCACGGTTTGCCGGCACTTACACACGCTGCCATGGCCCGCGAATGCGGAGCGACCATTTTTGGCTACCATGTGCGTGACCCCGAGCGTTACGGCGTGGTGGAATTTGACGATCAGCGGCATGTGGTCAGCATTGAAGAAAAACCCGCCCTCCCCAAATCCAACTTTGCTGTGACAGGCCTGTATTTTTATGACCAAAAGGTACTGGATATCGCCCGTGCCGTGCGCCCCTCTGCCCGGGGAGAACTGGAAATCACGGACGTGAACAACGCCTACCTGCAACAGGGCGATCTGCATGTGGAGCTTATGGGGCGGGGCATTGCCTGGCTTGATACCGGCACGCATGATTCCCTCATGGATGCAGGGGCCTTTGTGCAGGCTGTGGAAAAACGCCAGGGGCTCAAGGTGGCCTGTCTGGAGGAAATAGCCTGGCGCAACGGCTATATTGATGCGGACGCCGTGCGCGCACTGGCAAAGCCCATGGCCAAGACAGGTTACGGGAAATATCTTCTTGAACTTGTGGATGCGGGGATTGGGCTGTGGAAGTAGTTCAGACGCCGATTGCCGGGGTGCTCTTGATCAAACCCAAGGTATGGGGTGATCAACGCGGCTATTTTGTGGAAACCTGGCAGCAGCAGCGCTACGAGGCGGCAGGCATTGATATGCCCTTTGTGCAGGATAACCATTCCATGTCCGCTCGTGGCACTCTGCGCGGCCTGCATTATCAGAAAACCCGCCCTCAGGGCAAACTGGTTTATGTTTCGCTGGGCAGTGTATTTGATGTGGCTGTGGATATTCGGCGAGATTCGCCCACCTTCGGCAAGTGGTTCGGCGTAGAGCTTTCGCAGCAGAACCAGTGGCAGATGTGGGTACAGCCCGGCCTTGCGCACGGCTTTGTGGTAACGAGCGAAATCGCCCACTTCCACTACAAGTGCACAGATTACTACTGTCCAGAGGACGAAGCGGCTATCCGCTGGAACGACCCGACCTTGGGCGTTGTCTGGCCCGTGGACGAACCTCTGCTTTCCGCCAAGGATCAAACAGCTCCGTTGTGGGCTGAGGCCATGCAGGCCGCAGGCCGTTGAGCCTCTAAAGGCTGGCAGCGGCATACCCCCCATCAGGCTTTTACCCGCTTGAGCGTGCGGCCGCTGCATTTAATCACGCGGGCATTTCAAGATAGGGGTCGCTCTGGGCCAGATAGTTGCCCACATAATCCGCAATGCCCTGTTCCAGCGATGCAAAGCGCACGGGGCAGTTTGTTTCCTGCATCCAGCTCATATCCGCCTGGGTGAAGTTCTGGTATTTTCCGCGTAAGGCTTCGGGCATGTCCATATATTCAATTCGAGGCGCTTTGCCCAATGCGGCAAATATGGCACAGGCCAGGTCGTTCCAGCTCCGCGCCTTGCCCGTGCCCACATTGAGAATGCCATTGGTTGCCGGGTTTTCAAGCAGCCAGAACATTAACTCCACGCAATCCTTCACGTAGACAAAATCGCGCATCTGGCCGCCGTCGGCAAAATCCGGCGTATTTGATCTGAAAAGCCGCAAACGCCCCGTAGCGCTGATTTCATGAAAGGCCTTGCAGGCCACGCTGCGCATGTCGCCCTTGTGGTATTCATTGGGGCCGTAGACGTTGAAAAACTTGAGGCTGGCCACGCTCTCTGTAAGTTTGTTATCCAGCAGCCACAAATCGAAAAGGTGTTTGGAGTAGCCATACATATTCAGGGGCTTGAGGCGGCGGGTCGTTTCAGCCCTGTCAGAGAAGCCCAGTGAGCCATCCCCGTAAGTGGCGGCTGACCCGGCATTGATAAAACGTGCTCCATGTTCCAGGGCAAATCTGCACAGCTCCACAGTATAGGCCGTGTTGTTGGCCATCAGAAAGTCTGCGTCTTTTTCTGTGGTGGAAGAACAGGCTCCCATGTGCACGATTGCCTCTACCTTGCCGCCCAGCGCGTTGCCGCGCAGCATTTCCAGAAATTCAGACCTGTGCGCATAGCGGGCGTACCGCCGGTTAACGAGATTCTTCCACTTTTCCGTTGAACCGAGGTTATCCACCACCAGTATGTCGGTTATGCCTGCCTGGTTCAGCCGCCAGAGCATGGCGCTGCCGATAAAACCTGCGCCACCAGTGATAATATACATACAAACCTCATTAATTCAGCATGTGGGCTCCTTGCGGAGCAAGGCGGAGAGCCAGCGTTGCGCAATCTCGCACTCCAAACATATCCCTGCCGGGCCAGACGCGTCAAAGCTCGCTCCGAGCCTGATCCGGGCAGGGCATTATGCGGTTGCGCGTATCTTTGCCCCTGCCACATACCTTTTCGCAAGAAATTTTTTGGCGAAGGGCAATGGCAAGGGGAGAATATTGCAATGCGGCTGTTACTGCTATAAGAAATTAAGTATAATTCCTGCAAGAGAACCAGCGAGGTAGCCATGGTCAAATATTTCCACACCGCTTTCTGCTGCCTGCTTTTGCTGGCTCTTGCTCCTGCGAATCTGGCACTGTGCGCTACAGATTCTTCCACGGCAGCCAGCGCCGACCCCATTACCATTGTCTGCATGAAGGACAACGAGCCGCTGTCTTTTGTTTCAAAAACAGGAGAACCTGTCGGCCTGATGATTGACCTGTGGCGACTGTGGGGCGAAAAAGTTGGCAGACCTGTGAGATTTATCATGGGCGACTGGCAGGATTCTCTTGATGCTCTCCATTCGGGGCGGGCCGACATCCACTTCAGCATGTATATCACTCCCGACAGAGCCCGCTGGGCAAAGTTTGGCCCGGCCATTTCTCCCGGTATGGGAGGGCTTTTGCTTTCAACCTCTGCCGGGCAAAGGATTACTGACCCAAGCCAGTTGGGGGATGCGACAATTGTCGTGCTTGAAGGCTCGTTGCAGGAAGATTACATGCGGGAGCATTTCCCCAGGGTTCAATTGATGGTGGTGCGCAACGGGGCAGAAATGTTCATGTCGGTGGCCAACGGGCTGGCTGACGGCATTTCGAGCAACTTTCCTTCGGCTTATGGCACCATTGACCGGTTGGGCCTCAACAGCTTTTTTATGCCTCAGGCATTCCCCCTTTTTTCGCGCAACCTTCATCCGGCTGTGCTGCGTAACAGGGATGACCTTGCCCGGTTGATGGATGAAGGGCTTTCGCGCATATCCCGCGCTGAAATGGTGGCGCTTGAAGAAAGGTGGGTCCGTAATCCGGCGCACCGCGTTTGGGGCGACATGCCTCGCTCCCTGCTGCTCACCCCAGCGGAGAGGGAATGGCTGGCAAGCCATCAGACCCTGCGTGTTGCCCTGGAGGATGATTGGCATCCCATTGAATTTATGGATAGCGAGGGCACATACAACGGCATTGGTATGAACCTCATGCAGGTTGTGGGGCGATACCTTAATGTTGCCATACAGCCTGTTTCTTCCAATGTGCTGAAAGAAACCACAGGCCCCCGCCGGGCGGACGTGGAGCCTTTTCTGGAAGGGACGCCGCCAGAGGGCGGCCCCTGGCTGTTTACCAATCCTTTTTTGCAGCTGCCGTTAGCCGTTGCAACGCTTGACTCCGAGCGTTTGGTCACAAGCCCTGGCGATCTGGCCGGCAAAAGTGTGGCGGTGCATGATCATGCAGGCCTTGCAGGGTATTTGCGCGCCCAGTTGCCGCGATCAAAAATCGTGGAGGTCTCCAGCTTGATAGAGGGCCTTTCTGCGGTGCAGGGCGGGCAGATCGATGCTATGGTGGGCATTGCACTTTCTGTGGAATATGCGGTGGTGAACAAAAACCTGCGCGATCTGCGCGTGGGCCTGCTGCCGCAGTTGCAGTATTCCGCCCGGGTGGCCGTGCGCTCAGACTGGCCGCAGCTTGTCGAAATCATGAATAAAACACTGGACAATATCCCCCATGAGCAGATGGCCGCGATCATGAAGCGCTGGGCCAATCTGCGGATTGAGCGCGCCATGAACTGGATGCTCGTTTTGCAGATCGGCGGGGTGGCGGCAGTGTTTTTGGGCAGCCTGCTTGCGGTTATTTTGATCTGGAACCGCAAGCTCGCACAGGAATCGGGAGAGCGGCAAAAAGCTCTGGAAGCGGCCAGAGCCAGCGCTTCAGCCCTATGGCAGCGCAAACAGCAATTGCGCAGCATTGTGGATAACCTGCCAAGCCTCATGATGCTTAAGGATTCGCAAGCCCGCTACATCATGGCGAACAAGTTTTTTGAAACATTCACGGGCTATGCCGAATCCTACGTTGTGGGAAAAAACATAGCCGATCTGCTTTCCCCTGAACTTGCAGAACAGGGAATGCGCTTGGACAAACTGGTTATAGAAACCGGTAAGGTGCATAAAACTGAAGAAGTCCGGTACGATGCCGTTGGCGAACAACATATTCTGGATGTTGTGCGCGTTCCGCTGTTTGAGCCAGACGGTACAGTTTACGGCATGGTCTACATGGGGACAGACGTGACGGAACGCCGGGCCGCAGAACAGGCCCTGCGCCGCGCCCAAATGGAAATGTCACAGATATTCAATGCTGCGGGCAGCGCCATGCGGGTTATTGACCGCAACTATATAGTCAAGGAAGTCAACGATACCTACGTAAACTGCTTTGGTTACTCGCGTGAAGAAATGGTGGGGCACTGGTGCGGCGAATACCCCAGTGGAACTGATTGCGGCTCTGATTGCGTGGGCAAGCGCATTCTTAACGGCGAGCCGCGGGCTGCCATCCGCCAGCAGAGGCGAAAAAAAGACGGTACATGGGTATTTTGCGATCTGGTTGCCACGCCATTTCTTTCGCCGGATGGCGAGCTTCTTGGCATTATTGAAGATTGCCGGGATATTACCGACCTTGTGGAAAGCCAGCAGGCGGCAGAACAGGCCAGCAAGGCCAAGAGCGAATTTCTCGCCAATATGAGCCATGAAATCCGCACCCCCATGAATGCCGTTGTGGGGCTTACCCATTTGACCCTGCGCACGCCTCTTAATGCAACACAACGTAACTATTTGAAAAATATTGATAGTTCCGCAAAATCCCTTTTGCGGATCATTGACGACATTCTGGATTTTTCAAAGATTGAAGCTGGCCGCATGGACATGGAGTATTTGGATTTTAACCTGGAAGAAGTCCTTCTGGGACTATCGAGTCTGGATACAACCAAGTCTGGCGGTAAAAATATTGAGCTTTTATTGCGTATCGACCGGGAGGTTCCCCTGTTTTTCAAGGGCGATCCTCTGCGGCTGGGGCAGGTACTGGTCAATCTTGTGGGCAATGCCATCAAGTTCACGCCTGCTGGCGAGGTTGTGGTGCGCGTTGCGCTTGAGGAGCAAAAAGACCAGAAGGCGCAACTGCGTTTTACCGTGGCAGACACGGGCATTGGCATGGGGCAAGAGCAGCTGGACAAGCTGTTTCAGGAATTTACCCAAGGGGATTCATCCACAACACGGCGTTTTGGCGGCACCGGCCTTGGCCTTTCCATCAGCAAGCGGATTGTGGAGATGATGGGGGGCGAAATAGGCGCAGAAAGCGAACTTGGCAAGGGCAGCACGTTTTACTTTACCGTCAATCTGGACTTGCAGGAAAATCCCCAGCGAAAGCCTGTCCCGGCCATGAAAAACCTTTCCGAGCGCAGGGTGCTTGTGGTGGACGATTCCTTCTCAAGCCGCGAAATACTCCGGCAAGAGCTGGAAGATATGGGTTTGCGGTCCGGCACGGCTGACTGCGGCGATGCCGCGCTGGAAGAACTGGTGCGCGCCGCCGAAAGCGGCGACCCCTATGATCTGGTGTTGATGGACTGGAAGATGCCCGGCAATAACGGCATTCAGGTGGTGCGGCTGCTGCGCGGATGCCGTGAACTGTCCTATATCCCTACCGTCATCATGGTCACGGCCTATGGGCGGGAAGAAATTATGGAAGAGGCGCAGGCCGAAGGCATCAGCCATTTTCTTATCAAGCCTGTCAGCCCTTCTTTGTTGCAACACGCCATCCTGGATGTTTTTGGGCAGCGGGTAGTTGATGAAGATTCATCCGGTCTGCCCCAGGAGTTGCGCATTCCGGCAAAATACAGAGGCCGCAGGGTGCTGCTTGCCGAAGATAACGAGGTTAATCAGCTGGTGGCCAAAGAATTGCTGGAATCAGCTGGTTTTGTTGTGGATATTGCCAGTTCCGGTCTTGAAGCGCTGCAAAAGGCGGAAGGAACAGATTACACCATGGTGTTTATGGATATCCATATGCCTCAGATGGACGGCATCGAAGCTGCAAAATTGCTTCGCGCCCAGGCGCGTTATGCCCACACGCCGATCATTGCTCTCACTGCCGACAGCATGGTGGGCGACAGGGAAAAAAGCCTTGCAGCGGGTATGAACGACCATCTTGCAAAACCCATTGATCCCTACCGCCTGATTGAAGTGGCCGTGCAGTGGCTGGAATGGCGGGCAGATCAGATTGGCCAGGCTGGTGATCCAGGCCAATCCACTCAACCTGAATAAGCCAGAAGAACTGGAAATAATCTGTAAAAAGCGATGCGGTCGGCAAGCCGACCGCATCGCAAAAAAGTTCGCCCTCGCAAGAGCAGCAGATACAGTTACAGCAGCGGCAGCCGCTGCACTATCCAGACTGCCACAGGAGCCAGAGCGGCAGTAAAAATGCCTGCCAGAATCATGGCCAGGCCGCCCATAGCCCCCTGTTCCTGCCCTTCCTGCAAGGCAACGGCTGTCCCCTGAGCATGCGAAATTGTGCCCATGGTCAGGCCGCGCGCAAAGGGATCCCTGATGCGTATGACGTTCAGGCCCCACAAACCCAAAAGGGAGCCGAGCGTACCGGTAGCCACTACAAAGGCCGCAGTCAGGGACGGGATGCCGCCATACATTGATGCCACCTCCACGGCAAAGGGGATGGAAACCCCCTTGGGAAGAATGGAAATTACCACGTCTTCGGGCAGGCCGCCCAGTCTGGCAATAACCCCGGCAGAGAGCATGGCTGCAAAGGCCCCCGCGCACACGCTTGCAAGAATGGGCAAGGCATTGCGCAGCAGCAGGTGTCGATAGCGGTACAAGGGCAGCGCAAGGCTGACGGTTGCCGGGCCAATGAGCAAAGTCATGACCTGCCGGGCTGGCTCATAGGTTTCATAGGGAACATCGCACAGTACCAGCACGGCAATGACTATGGCGGCGCTGCCAGCCACGATATTGATGAGCGGATGTTTGTAACGCATGTACAGGCTGCGCACCAGCACATATGCCAGCACGGTGCCCGTCACGCACAAAAAAGTGTTTATGATCTGCATGGTGCTTCTTCCTCTTTCTTTTCAGGCGCAGCGCGGCGCAGGGCTCTGGCCATAAAACCCACAATCACCAGCGGCAGGGCGGTGCTGCCCACTATGGCAGCCGCAAGCACCCATCCGTAATCATAAAAAACGCTCCCCCATTGCATCAGCCCTACCGCAATGGGCACAAAAAAGAAGACCAGATGCTTCAGTAGAAATTCTGCCGCCATGCTGATGTGGCTTTCTTTTACAATGCCGGTAAGAAGCAGAAAAAACAGTACGATTATGCCCAGCACATTGCCGGGGATGGGAATGCCTGTCAGCCTTGTGAGATGATCGCATCCCCAGAATATGGCTGTCAGAATTGCGGTCTGCCAAAGCAGTTTCCATGTTGCGCGCATACGGTATTCCTGATGTTCGAGGTTACTGCCGCCTCCCGTTGCCGTTGGCAGAAATTTGGCAAGTGAGGGTTTTCCTGCCAACGACAACGGGCGGCTTGCGGCATACGTTATGAGATGGTAGTCATCATAGCAAATGAATAAAAATGAAAGAAACAGTCATAAATGGTGAATAAATGGAAGTCTCAGACCTGCGCACATTCATGGCCGTCATGGAAACCGGCAGTATAAGCCATGCCGCAAAGGCTTTGCACCGGGTGCCCTCGGGCGTTACCGCCCGCATCATGCTGATGGAAGAAGAGCTGGGCATCCAACTGTTTTTGCGGGAAAAAAAGCGCTTGCTGCCCACAGCAAGGGGACAGACGCTTTACACCTATGCCCGCCGGATAACCGCGTTGGTGGATGAAGCCGAGCTGTGCGTAAGGGGGATGGAGCCGGGCGGCAGGCTACGCATTGGCGCACTGGAAAGTGCGGCGGCGGCGCGTTTGCCCGAAGTTCTGGCCCGTTTGCATGCGGAATATCCCGGCATCGAGCTTGAGCTTGTGATAGGTACCAGCAGTTCCCTGTACGGGGATATTCTGGAAAACAGGCTGGATGCGGTATTTGTGGTTGATGCGCCCACAGATGAACGGCTGGAGAGAATGGAGGCATTTACTGAGCGGTTGGTGCTGATTGCCACCAGGGAGCATCCGCCCATCCATACGCCGGACGACATAGGGCGCAAGGCCGTGCTGGCTTTTCAGGGGGGGTGCGCCTACCGGAACCGGCTGGTGAACTGGTTTCGGGCCTACGGGTGGGAGCCGCAGCATATTGTTGAGCTGGCTTCGTACCACGCCATTGTGGGAGGCGTTATTGCGGGCATGGGGGTTGGGGTGGTTCCGGCATCGGTTCTTGAGCTGTGCCGCACCAACGGCATGCTTTCCGTGCATGCCCTTGAACACCCCCTGTGCAATGCCGTAACCGAGCTTGTGTGGCGCAAGGGCATGGCCTCGGCCAACGTGGCGGCTATCTGTCGCTGCCTCACAAGCTGTGAGAAAAAAACATCTGCCATTCCCGCAGGATAGCTGAGGCGGGCACCCCTCATTTGCCGCCGTGGCTGCGGGACCAGCGGCAAGCCAGAGTCACTCCTTTGGCATTGCCTCAAGACAGCCTGTGGAACGGCCAGTGCTTGCTGTCCACCTGTCCAGCTAAACTGGGCCCGAACCTGTTGCCGTATCTGTTGGGGCAGTCTTGGCCTATACCAAGGGCGCGGTTTCAAAAAAGGTATACGTGTCCTTGCCCTTCTGCTTGGCGCGGTACAGGGCTGTATCTGCACTTGCATACAGTTCGCTGAAGTTTTTGCCATGCAGGGGAAAGAGCGCCACGCCCATGCTTGCGGCAATGTGGTGCTGCCCCTCGCCTCCATACGTGGTGTGGCGGATGCACTTGCAGAGTTCTTCAAGCTTTGTGGTCAAGGCAGCACTGCTTTGCTGGCATGTAAGAACAATAAATTCATCGCCGCCGATGCGGCCTACCAGATCTCCGGGTGCAAAGGCCGCCCGCAGACTCTGGGCAAACTCCTGAATGATCCTGTCGCCCGCAACATGGCCCAATGAGTCGTTGAGTTCCTTGAAGTTATCTATATCAAGCATGATCATGGCCAGGGCGCCAGCGTCGCACTGATGTTCCGCCAGGCGTCTGTCAATTAGCGCTTCTGTGGTCATCTTGTTGTAAAGACCAGTTAAGCCGTCTTTTTGGGCCATATCCTGGAGGCTGAGTTCCTGTCTTTTGTCGTGGTCAATGTTCTGGCGGCAAATGACAATGTGGATGGAATCATTCTCTGCCCAGCGCAAAATATAGCCGGTTTCTCTGAACCAGATGTACTGGCCGTTGCCCTGCATGCACTGGAAATCGCAACTTAGCTTGTTACGCTGCTCCTGAAGGGCTGTGCGTATGGATTCCGGGCTGAAAGTTTGCAGGTACAGGTTTACATGTTCGGGCAGGATATGCTTTGCCACAATGGTTTGCAGCATGGTGCTGTATGATGTGTTTGGCTTGAGGCCCAACTGCTGCATAAACTTTTTTGTGCCTTCACCGCAGGCAACATCATTGGTTATGTCAAATTCAACAATGCTTTCGTAAATATGCGATGTGGCGTTTTGAAGTATGGCATGATACTTTAATTCTTCAGCAATAGTGAGAGAAATTATCTTATTTTTGTATCTACGTATTATTGCTGTTACAATAAAAATGACAATTATCATTGTAAAGCCAACAACAATAGCGCCAGTGTAGTATTTTGTTCTGATCTGTCTGATTATTTCAGAGGTGTTTTTGTCTGTAATGAGGAAAAGATCAGGAGCAGGAAGGTAGCGCGTGACGGCATAGCCATCGGTGCCATGACCAGAATACCATGTGTCTGAAATTTCTGTGCTGTTCTTTTTCAGGGTATTTTTGACTGCGGCAAAGGTTTGCGCGGTATAAATATCCGCGGCAGGCCTGCCCTGAGCGGATGAAGATATCTGGATGGCCCCATCGGCGTTCACAAGATAGGATTTAACCGCAAATTGTTGCTCATACTTGATAAGCATGGCCTGTATGGTGTTTACAGTAAAACCAACGCCCACAATGCCCACGGTTTCGTTATTCTTGTTTTTAACAGCACAGTTTACAAATACTGTAATGGTGTCGTGCGCAGCTTTGTCGTTATCAATATTGAGTGAAAATTCCTGATTGCTTGCAATAAATTCCCGTACCCATTTGTTTTCAGGATTAGAATGGTCAACAATGCGGTCAACACCAGAAAAGTTGTAGTAACGGTCTGTCTGCATGGAGACAAGAAAAACAGAATCATAATTGTATTTTTTTCTGTAAGCGGCGAGGTATTCCCTGATATTCAGCGTGTACGCCGGGTTTTTCAGGTTTTCCCTTTCCTGCGAGAGAAAATTGATCAAAAAACTGTCGTGCGCCATTGTCAGCGAAATATGTATGGATTGGGCAAAAATGGCGTCAATCTGATACATCATGCCTTCTGAGGCCAGGCGTGTCACGCTTTCCGCTTCTTTTTTCAGGGTGTCCACATTGGAACGGTAGCCTATTACAGAAGTGACGGAAAAGCCGATAACAATAATCAGGCAGATTATGAAATTGGTTCGGAAGGCATAGTTCTTGTGCATGGAGCGTCCTGAAGCGTGAAGGCAGACATGTCTGCAAGGAGTGATAAGACAGTATCCGGATGTGTTGAAAGTGAATGCGCCGATGCTGGACGGGCAAGGCCTCTGCCCTGGGCGTGGCATGTCCCCCTCCCTGCAACACGGAATGCCGTTTTGTATACCGTATTGCAGAAAGGAAGCCAAGGCATCTACTCGGAAATATGCCGATGGGCATAAGAAAAAACCGCCACGGCACAGCAGCCGTGGCGGCACTTTTACCGCTGTTCATGGGGCCTGCCCCGCAGCCAGCTCTCCGTGAGCCGGGCAGGGGGATGCTTAGCCCAGATCCACGTTTGACTTAAGGTAGAATTCGTCCTCGCGCGCCCAGTAACGCAGGCCGGGATGGTCGCGGAACTGCTCAAGCGCAACATTTTGCGACATGGCATCGGGACCTTTGAAACGTATCTTGACCTGACGCATGCCATCGGTTGAAGCCGACGACAATACAGAAATAATGCTCATGCCATGCGCCTTGAGCCTGTCGAGCAGTTCGCGCAGGGTGCCGGGCTGATAGGGAACTACAAAGCCCACCTCAACGCCGGGTTGTTCTGCGCCGCTCATGTCGAGCAGGGCCTTGAATACATCCCAGCCCGTGATGATGCCCACCAGTTTTTCCTCATCGTTCACCACGGGCAGGCAGGCAACGTGCCTGTCGATCATCCTTTTGGCCGCCTGCTCAATCGTGCTTTTATACGTGATGGTCACCGGATCGACCACCATGACATCTCTGGCCTTGGTTTCGCTCATGATTTCCAGAAGCTCAATGATTTCGAGCCCCGTGGACTTGCTGGGAGCAAAACTGCGGACATCGGAAGACGAGATGAGCCCAACCACAACATTGTTGGCGTCAACCACAGGGAGTCGGTTTATTTTGTGTTCCTTGAACAGCTTCCGGCACTGGAGCAGGGTTGCGGTCGGCGGAATGGAAATTACCTTGGATTGCATCCAGTCGAGTATCAGCATGGCATCCTCCCTGGGGGTAGTGCGAGGGTTGCCCCTCCCGTCTGGTGGGAATGGAATGGGCGGACTATGCCAGCCCATTCCATGAGGCAAGCGTTGTTATTTGGAACAGCCGCATCCACAGCCCTGCAATTTGTTGCGTATAAATTCAGGCAAAATACCGCGCACAGATTCCATTGTCACCATGCGGCGCATGATGCCCAGTTGATCCTGAAGCGGCAGTTGCTTGGGGCAGACGTTGTCGCAGGCCAGTAGCCCCATGCAGCCGAATACGCCGCTATCATCGCCGATCAGTTCATAATAGTCCGCAGGTGTGCGGTTGTCGCGCGGGTCAATGTAGAAGCGCGCCATGCGGTTGATTGCCGTTGCGCCGATAAAGTCTTCGCGCATGCGGGCCGTGCCGCAGGCCGCCACGCAGCAGCCGCATTCAATGCAGCGGTCAAGCTCGAATATCTGGGTAGCCAGTTCGTTGTCCATGCGCTCTTCCTGCGCCTTGGGGTCAAACTCCTTGGTGGTGTGTATCCACGATTCGATCTTGGCTCCCACATTGCGAAACCATGTGCCCGTATCCACCGAGAGGTCGCCCAAAAGCTTGAACACCGGCAGGGGATGCAGGGTGATGTGGCTTGGCAGGTCGCTTGTCTGCGTGTGGCAGGCCAGACCGGGCCGCCCGTTGATGACCATGCCGCACGAACCGCAGATGCCAGCGCGGCAGCAAAAGTCAAACTGCAAGGAGGCGTCCTGCGTTTCGCGGATCATGTTCAGCGCGATAAACAGCGTCATGCTGTTATGTTCTTCAAGCTGGAATGTCTGCATATGGGGATGCGAGAGCGGATCCAGCGGATTGTAACGGAATATTTCAAACGTCAGATTGCGTCCCATATGGCTCTCCTTACCCCTGTTGTGCGTACGGTACAATTTTTTCCGGGCTGATGTCGGCGGTTATGATCTTGCCGCCGCCGTATCCACGGTCGCCGGGGGGCAGAATATAGAACGGCGTTGCCGGTTCGTACTTGAGGGTGGGCAGGGTGTCGCCTTCCTTCCAGTAGGCCAGGGTACGGTTGAGCCATTCCTTGTCGTTGCGCTCGGGGTAATCCTCGCGGGCGTGCGCGCCACGGCTTTCTGTGCGCATCAGCGCGCCGTAGGCCGTGCACAGGGCCAGCTTGAGCATGCCCGGTACGCGCAGGGCCATGGAAAGCTCGGCATTGGGGCCGGGGATGTTGCCGCTGGCAAGCCGCATGTTCTTGGTGCGCTCCAGCAGTTCCTGCAACTTGGCAACGCCTGCTTCCAGATCCTTGCCGTTACGGAAAATACCCACATGTTCCATCATGATGTCCTGCATGGCGTTGCGCAGGGTGTAGCAGTCGTCGCCGGTACCGCGCAGCAGGGCAGCGATGCGCCCCTTGACCTTGGTGGCGGCGTCCGTCATGGCCTGGGTTGAGAACACTGTTTCGTAACCTTTGAGGAATTCCACCAGTTTTGCGCCAACAATGCGGCCAGAAACAATGGTCTCGGCCAGCGAGTTGCCGCCAAGGCGGTTGAAGCCGTGCATATCCCAGCAGGCTGCTTCGCCAGCGGAGAAAAGCCCTTCAAGGCCGTAGGCGTGGCCGTCCTTGTTGATGCGTACGCCGCCCATGCTGTAGTGGTGGGTGGGCCGCACAGGTATAAGCTGGTGGATGGGGTTTACGCCCAGGAAGTGCGTTGAGATGTCGTACACTTCGCGCAGGTTTGTGGTGATATGTTTTTCGCCCAGATGGCGAATATCCAGCCACAAGTGCTCGCCATAGGGGCTTTGTACGCCAAGGCCCTTGCGCATGTGCTCGGTCATGCGGCGCGACACGACGTCGCGCGAGGCAAGCTCCGCCTTTTCCGGCTCGTAATCGGGCATAAAGCGGTATTCGTTCACGTCCAGCAGGGTGCCGCCGTCGCCGCGGCAGCCTTCTGTGACCAGAATGTCCGTGGGCACGGTGCCTGTGGGGTGAAACTGCACGGCTTCCATATTGCCCAGAGGCACAACGCCCGTTTCAAGGGCCGTGATCTGGCCGCCGCCGTCGCAGATGATGGCATTGGTGGTGGCCCGGTAAATACGGCCATAACCGCCCGTGGCGATAAGGGTTGCCTTGGCGAAATAGCCCACCAGTTCGCCGGTGCGCAGATCTCGGGCAACGCAGCCCATGCAGCGCTGTCCATCGTGAATCAGGGCCTCGGCCTGCATGCGGTCATGTACGTCAACGCCCAGTTGCAGCAGGCGGTTATCAAGGGTGAACAGCACGGCGTGGCCTGTGCCGTCAGATGTATAACAGGTGCGCCATTTGGCAGTGCCGCCAAAGGCGCGGGAGTGGATCAGCCCCTCGTTTTCCTTTTTTTCCGTTGCCTGAAAGGGCTTGCCGCCCTTGTAGTAGGTGTGTTCACCGGGCACAACGCGGCTCCAGGGAACGCCCATCCAGGCCATTTCGCGCATGGCGATGGGGCCTGTCTCGGCAAACAGGCGGGCCACTTCCTGGTCGCAGCCCCAGTCGGAGCCTTTGACTGTATCGTTGAAGTGCACCTCGGGGCAGTCGCCCTCGCCCATGATGGAGTTGCCCAGCGCCGCCTGCATGCCGCCCATGGCGGCTGATGAGTGCGACCGCTTGGGCGGCACCAGTGAAAGACAGATAACGCTGAAACCCGCCTGCGCCGCTTCCACGGCAACGCGTTCCCCGGCCAGGCCGGCGCCTATGCAAAGAACATCGCTTTCAAAAACTCGCATACGCACCCCCTATCCCAAGAACCACACGCGGGTCAGAGCCGCCGCGCCGAGCAGAAGATAACAGCCCATGACAATCCAGGTCCACTTGCGCCACGCCGGGCGCGTGGCCTTGACGCACACGCCGAACTTGACGGCCAGGCGGTACACGCCAATGCCCGTATGCAGAATGACGCAAGGCAGAAAGAACACGTAGAAGGCCAGCCAGCCCGAGTGCAGGCGCTTGGCGCTGCCCGCCACATTGATGGGCAGGTCTGTCATGACGCTGTAAATGTGGTAGAAAGCGCCAGCCAGAATAACGATGGCCGTAAAAACCTGCACCAGCCACAGCCACGTATCCACTTCCTTGAGGCCCTTGCTGTGTTGCACAAACACGCCAAGTTCATTGGCGCGGAAGGGCATTTTGCGGGCCGCAATGTAAAAGTGGAACAGGATCAGCAGCATGATAACGGGGGCCGCCACCTGCGCGAGCATGGTGACTTCAAGCAACCATGCAATGCCGTTGGTCAGTGCGGGGCTGAGGACGACTGTTCCTTCCAGCACAAGATGCACACATACAAACAGCGCCAGTACAGCGCCAGAAGCCGCTTGCCAGAAATCAAGGCGGGTTCGGTCATCGACAGGGGATCTGCTCAAGGCCATACCTACTCCTTCATAAAGATATCAGGCATTACAATACGGCGCGACAAACTGCGCCAATTCTAAGCATTCAGCATTTGGCATGCACAGGGGCGGCCGCAAGTCAGGATCGTCTGTACGGGGCCTGCCCTGTTTCGTAGTAGTTGTCGCCCGTGCTGTCGATGACCACAATGGCGGGAAAATCCTCCACTTCCATGGCGGCCACTGCTTCGGGCCCAAGGTCTTCGTAGGCCAGCACCGTATATTTTTTAATGCTGCGGGCGATCAGGGCGCCTGCCCCGCCCACGGCGGCAAGATACGGCACTCCATGCTTTTTCATGGCTTCCACCACTTCAGGCTTGCGGTAGCCCTTGCCGATCATGCCTTTGAGGCCCTGATCAAGCAGCCGTGGGGTATAGGCATCCATGCGCCCCGAGGTGGTTGGCCCGGCAGCGCCGATCACTTCGCCGGGTTTGGCCGGGCTTGGCCCCACGTAATAGACCACCGCGCCCTTCAGATCCACGGGCAGGGGTTCGCCCTTGTCCAGTGTTTCCACCAGGCGTTTGTGGGCCGCATCCCGCGCGGCAAGAATGGTGCCCGAAATCAGCACCCGGTCGCCAGCGCGCAGTGAACGCGCAGTGGCTTCGTCAAAAGGAGCGCGTATTCTTTTCATCTGGTTTTCCGACATGGTGGCCTCCTACAGCGTAACTTCGGCGTGGCGCGCCGCGTGGCAGTTGATGTTTACGGCCACAGGCAGGGAGGCAATGTGGGTGGGCGCCCACTCCACATGCACTTTCAGCGCCGTAGTCAGCCCGCCAAGGCCCTGAGGGCCAATGCCGGTCTTGTTGATAAGCTCAAGCAGTTCTTCTTCAAAGGCCGCATAGCGCGGATCGTGGTTGCGGCTTTCAAGGTCGCGGGCGGCGGCGCGCTTGGCGCAGATGGCGGCCATTTCCATGGTGCCGCCAAGGCCAACGCCCACCACCATGGGCGGACATGAATTGGGCCCTGCTGCCAGCACGGCATCCAGCACCACCTTGCGCACGCCTTCAATGCCGTCAGCGGGCACGAGCATTTTGACCACGCTCTTGTTTTCAGAGCCTGCCCCCTTGGGGGCCAGGCGCAGGCGCAGCGAATCGCCGGGCACAAGACGGGTGTGGATTACTGCAGGGGTGTTGTCGCGCGTATTTTTGCGATCAAACAATGGCTCCGCCACACAGGATTTGCGCAGGTAACCGTCCACATAGCCTCGGCGCACGCCCTCATTGACGGCGTCTTCAAACGCGCCGCCCACAATGCGCACATCCTGCCCCACATCGGCAAAAATCACGGCAAGGCCGGTATCTTGGCAAATGGGAATGCCGTCGCTGGCTGCGATTGACGCATTTTCCAGCAGTTGTTCGAGAATGTTTTTACCCACGGGCGAGGGTTCAGCCTCATGCGCCCTGCGCATGCCGTCCACCATATCCTGCGGCAGGCGGCAACAGGCGCGCACTGCAAGGTCGGCAACGGCGCGCGCTATGTCCTCAACATTGATTTCCTTCATGTCTTCCTCTTTATAAGTACGACTGCTGCTGGCCTATCAATGGAAAGGCCAGATCAGCGGGATAAGCAGCCAGCACATAATGAGCGAAATCAACTGCAAAGGCCAGCCAGCCTTGACATAATCCATGAAGCTGTATCTGCCGGGGCCAAGCACGATGGTGTTGGGCGGGGTGGCAATGGGCGTCAGGAAGCAGCATGAGGCCGACATGGCAATGCCCATGGCGATGGGCAGGGGCGAGATGCCGCTGGCAAGGGCGATGGGCAGGGCCAGCGGGGCCATGAGGGCCGCAGTGGCGGTATTGGACATGAAGTTGGTGATGGCGGCGGTGAGGGCGCAACATACAAACATGAGCATCCACGGGTCATTGACCGTGCTCACCACTGCGTTAGCCACAATGGCGGCTGCGCCGGACTTGTCCATGGCGGCCGACATGGAAAGCATGCCCGCGAACAGAAAAATCGTTGTCCAGTCAACGCTGCGGAAGGCTTCACGCATGGTCATGCAGCCTGTGATGACCATAAGGCAGGCGCCCAAAACGGCGGCGGTGGTCAAGGGCATGATTTCGCTGGCCATCATGGCGACAACAAAGGCGAAAATCAGTACGGAATGCCACATTTTGTGTTCGCGGCGGATTTTGGCGTCAACTTCAATGTCGTCTTCGCTGTCGTCATGCAGCTTTTCCGGCAAGAACTTGTGGCCGATAACTGCATAATAGAGCAGGCCAACGACCAGCAAGGGCATGCCGATAAGGCCGAATTCAAAAAAGCCAAAGGGGCTTTGCCCTGTCTGGGCCAGCATGGAGTTGATAATGCCGTTGGGCGGCGTGCCTACAAGCGTTACCGTGCCGCCCAGTGACGAGGCAAAGGCAACGGGCATAAGCACCTTGCCGGGGGCAAGTTTGGCCTTGATGCACATGCCAAGCACCATGGGCACGGCCACAACGGTGGTGCCGGTGTTGGAAAGCACGGTTGAAAGCAGGCCGATGGCCGCCATGGTGTATACGATGAGCTTGACCGGATTTCCCTTGGAAAGCTTGACTGCCAGGCCGCCCACCTTGTCTGCAAATCCGGTTATAAACGTGGCTTCGCCCACAATGAACATGGCCATGAAGAGCACAACGGTGGGGTCGCCAAAGTAGCCAAAGGCAACCTTGGACGAAACCACATTTGTGAGAGACAGAGCCACCGGCACAAGCAGGGCCGTGATGGGCAGGGGGACAACTTCCGTAAAAAACATCACCGCGGCAACCAGCAGGATGCCCAGGGTGATGTACGCCTTGGTGGGGTCTTCTGGTAGCTTGATGCCAAGACTGGAAGCTGCAAAGGCCTCATGTCCGGCAAAAAGAACAATCGCAAGCAGCATAAACGCCCATAGAGCTGGTCTTTTCATCCGCCAACCTCCTGCATCATGAAATTTACGGCGTCCCTGCTCGACTTTTCGCGTTTATGGTATACAATGGCAGGGAAAATAAATGGATACCTGAAACAATGCCAGATATGAAAAATCGTGGCAACAGTATTATGCTGAATGATTGATCAATCTTCATAATTTCTTCAACGTATGCAGCATGAAAGATGGAATTTTTTTTTATATTAAGCAGTATGTAATAAAAATCACAAATACTCATATTATGCGGTATGAATATTTATCGGTCATAAATATTGTAGTGGTTTGATCTTCATTAATTGTCTTTTTGTATAAATTTTATATCGCAATTTTCAATGAAGGTATGCTTTTTTGTGCAAGACACATATTCAGTGCAAAATAATCTGTATGGAGGCCCAAAGATAAAGCGCGAATGCGCGGATAAAACTTTATCAGCCTTACTGGGGACATTGAGATAACAGCAGCCAGCGTGCAGCGCGTGTGAAAAGTTCCGTCAGAGCGCGTAGAAGGCTTATGCGCGACGATCATCCTGACCGGATATGCTGTTGCATAAAACAGGGGCATATAAAATGAACAGCCAGACAATAAAAAAGGCTGTCCGAAAATATTTCGGACAGCCCTGATCACTGATATTTGCCTGTTACTGTGGTTGTGCGTTTGCCCCGCAAACGGGTAGATATTGCAGGAATATCTGCACGGTATCTCACATGGTGTCTGGTTCTAGCGAATAAAGTTGGTGGGATCCCACGGCTCCGGGGTTGGAGTTGCCACGCCCGCGGCCTTGCCAGCGGCGATGCACTTGAGCAGCCATGCCATGTTGTCCCCAAGGGTGCGCATGATCTGCAAGCCTTCCTTGTCCTGCATTACCTGCTCCGGCGTATTGCCGTGCACGGCGTTCCAGTACTGGGAAGAAACCACGGGCATGCGCGCAATGGTAAAGTATTTGTTCAGCCGATCAAAGGAAGCGCTGGCCCCGCCACGGCGGCAGCTCACCACGGCGGCGGCGGGCTTGAAGGCATAGTGGAGGGACTTGCCATAGAACATGCGGTCAAGAAAGGAGCACACGCCGCCGTTGGGGCCGGCGTAGTAAACAGGAGAACCCACAACAAAGCCGTCTGCCTCGCGCAGCAGGTCAATGGCCTCGTTAACGTGGTCGGCATTGAACACGCAATGCCCGGTATCCTTGCACTTGCCGCAGCCAATACAGCACTGTATGGGCTTTGTGCCCAACTGGAGCATCTGCGTTTCAACGCCGTTTTTTTCCAGCTGCGCCGCAACCGTGGACAGGGCGGTAAAGGTACAGCCCTTGGGATGCGGGCTGCCGTTGAGCATGAGTACCTTCATGAGAATCTCCTTTCGGGTGCAAAATGCCCGCCCCGCTGTGAGCGGAGCGGCGAGGCCAGAGCCCCCGTATGATTTTGTTGGTAAAAAGCCAGCCAGATATTGACGTTTTGGGAACGTCAGGCCAGCAGATGCCGGGCTGCGCAGGCTTGGTGAATGTACTTGCAGGCCTGTGCGTAATTTCGTCCATGATTTTTTGACCTGCCAACAGTACGCAATGCCTTTCACGTGCGCAAGCCACGCAGGGGCCTGCCGCCCCCTTGGGCTGTGTGCCGCCTGTTCGCGGCTCTGCACCAGCCAGGGCTCCAGAAACAGCCATGTCGGCAAGTCAGAATCAGTCTGTCATATCTTTTGCGGCCAGCCGCAGGGCGTCAGGGGAGAGGTTTTTTAGAAAGGTCAGAAAGTCCGGCACATTGTTTGCGCGGCAGGCCATGTAGCACAGGGTATATTCCCTGTGCGTGAGCAGGGAGTGGAAGATGGGCCAGCGTTTGTCCGCGCTGGCAAAGGGCAGGTGCAGCGCGCTCCCCACCGCCGGATGGATGGGCAGCCAGAAATCTTCAAGTGGGTGGACATATGACCCGCGGGTGGAGGGGGGCAGAGCGCCAAGGCCCAACAGGCGCAGCAGGCTGTCCGCCATGTGGAACAGCAGTTCGCGGCCAGGGTGGTTGACCGTGATGAACATCTGTTCATCACGCCAGCGCTCGCGCAGCAGCGGCGCGCAACGTATGGGGGCATCGGCCTCCTTGGCTTCCTCACGCGCAAGCGATTCTTCAGCCTGCGCGTTGAGCGCGTCCGCATCGCCCAGCAGCGAGGCTGCGCCGCGCAGATAGAGGGTCAGCGCCTCTTGCGGCGTGACCTTTTGCAGCAGCGTCTCCAGCAGGCTGTCGGCAAAGTTGATGCGTTCATCGCGGGACCAGAAAGGCCAGTAACCCTTGAAAAACAGGTTGGGAATCTCAATGGACAGGCAGTGCTGCGGCAGGCGCGGCAGCATCTGTTCTGTGGAAAGGTCGCCCCACTTGGGCGCAAGGCGCTGGTAGAGAAAAAGCTCGCAGCGTTCAATATCGCTGTCTGCAATACTTTGCCGCGTATAGTTCACATACTGGCGGATATAAAACCGGCTGGCAAAGGCCGGGGTGTTTTCCAGCAGGGGCCGCAGGGCATCGCCCTGGCAGTTGGCGTGCAGAAGACACAGAGCCTTGGTCATGCTGGTTCCGTCTGTCTTGGGTGTGAGGGGGCCGTATTCTTGGGGTGCGCCAGCGTCCATCCCCATTCGCGTCCCTGAATCAGTCGTCCACTTCCATGTAGGTGGCGCTTTGCGCGGCTTTTTCAGACACTGTGACGCTGTAAAGCCGCACTTGCCGGGCCTGGGGATCGTCATGTGTTGCCAGCAGCTCTGCCATGCCCCGCCAGATATGCCGGGCAAGGTTTTCTGACGAAGGATTCATGACGTCAAAGGGCGGCGTTTCGTTGAGCAGGCGGTGGTCTAGCGCGTCAAGCACGGTTTTAAGACCGCTTTTGAGCGTTTTGAAATCAAGCAGCATTTCAGTGTCCGGGGTCAGGCGCTGCCCCTGCACGGTCAGTTCCACCGCAAAATTGTGGCCGTGCATGCGCTCGCACTTGCCCTCGTAATGCCGCAGGGCATGACCAGCAGAAAAATCGTCCCGCACGGTCAGCCGCCAGAAAGCGCCCTTTGTCATGACAGTATCCAGTAGACCACGAAGGCCGAAATAATGACAACAATGATCGCCAGCATGATGCGGGCGTTCTGGTTCCATTCAAAGCCTGGATGTGGATCATCCAGATCAGGGTCGCCAGTGGAGGGCGGCGTGAAGAGGCTTTGCATCCAGGAAAAGAAAGACATGAATTTCCAGTTTGTTACAGGTTATTGATTGTGCTTGCCCTTAAGCATAACAATTGCGCCGGATAAGTCAAAATGCACGTCAGAGTGATGGTTTCATGCAGGCCGCATGCCCCGTGCAGTTGACGAAGCCGCGCAGCCCTGAAACACTTTGGGCATGAAGTGGCGTACAGTGCAGATAACCACCGCATCGGGGCCGGCAAGCGCAGTTGCTCCAGAGATTATTGCGGCCAGCCGGGCAACGGATATTCCGGCCTTTTACGCTCCCTGGTTTATCAACAGACTGCGCGCGGGATATGCCTGCTGGATCAATCCCTTCAACGGGCGGCCCCAGTTTGTGTCTTTTGCCAACACGCGGGTTGTCGTGTTCTGGAGCAAAAATCCGCGGCCTTTGCTGCCCTTGCTGCCGGAGGTGGAGGCGCGGGGCCTCGCCTGGTATCTGGAATTTACGCTCAATGATTATGAGGCTGAAGGCTGGGAACCCAATTTACCGCCGCTTGCCCAACGCATCGACACCTTTCGCCGTTTTGCGGATGCGGCGGGGCCGGAAAGGGTCGTGTGGCGCTTTGATCCCCTGATGCTGGCCGGGCAATTGGCGCAAAATCCTGACGGTTGCCATGCGCTGCTGGAAAAAATGGCCCGCATCGGCAAAGCCCTGAAAGGCTGTACCCGCAAGCTGGTGTTCAGCTTTGCCGATATTGCCGACTACCGCAAGGTGCGGGAAAATCTGCGCAGGGCGGGCCTTGACTGGCGTGATTTTACACAGTCGGAGATGCAGACCGTGGCAGCGGGGGTGGCCGCTCTTGCTGCGGAAATGGGCGTGGAACCCTGCACCTGCGGCGAAAAGGGCGACCTCTCGGCTTGGGGCATCAGCCATAACCGCTGCACCGACCCGGAACTTATCCTCAGGCTCACCAACAGACACCCGGACATGCTGCGTCTCTTCGGCATTACGCCGCAACGGCAACTGGGCCTGCCCCTGGAAATGCCCTCAGGCGCGAACCTTGCCAGCACAGCACATGAGTACCCGCGCGACACAGGCCAGCGGGCGGTGTGTCTGTGCGTACCCTGCAAGGATGTGGGCCAGTACGACACCTGCCCCCACGGCTGCGTATACTGCTACGCCAATACCTCTCCCGCCGTGGCTGCCAGAAATTTCCGGCGGCATGATCCAGAGGGGGAGAGCATTTTTGCAGAGCCGGAGAGGACAGCTTGACGACCGGCCTGACATTGGGCCTGATTCATCGGGCTGATTTTGCGCGGGGCGCAGAGCCTGCGCGGGCTACTGAAAAAATTTGCCGCGTGCGCGGTCAATGCGTTCACGCAACGGTGCATCCACAAAAAACAGCTCGCAGGCAAGAGCCAGTTCCTGCGCCCGGTGCATAAAATACGCGGCTGCGGTAATGGAATGCTCGCTGACCGCGCCAGCATTTACTTCCAGAAAATTGAAGGACAACTGTACATTCACTACGCCGAAGCGGCGGCAGATCTGGAAAAACTGCTCAACGTCGGCGATCTTGTTATTTTCTTCAAAAATTATGTATTTGATATCAATTTGTTCTGGCGTGATTGCTGCAACAAAATACTTTTCCATCGAAGCCATCACGTCATTCCACCAGTCGCCGCCCTTAACTCGGGCATAGGCTGCGGCATTGCCGGAATCAAGACTGATGTTGATTTTGCCTCCGCCGGTGGAAAGCATTTCGTCAATCCAGGCAGAATGACGCAGCGCATTGGTATGCACGTACTGAAAGTAGTCATGCTCGCGCAGCCAGCGGCCTGTGGCTTCAAAATCAGGTAACAGGGTGGATTCTCCCCCGCCCCAGCTTACGGCGCAGTTTTTTTCCAGTGCGTCCTGCTCATACAGGCTCTGTATGGCGGGGAGAATGGCAATGGGGCGCGGGTGCTGTCCAGGCTTCCACAGGTCGCAGTAGACGCAGCGGCAGTTGCAGATGTGTCTGTGGTGATTCAGGGAAAGAACGGCAAATCGCAGCTTGGGCACACAGACAGAATGCGAAAGGGGAACAAGATCGGGGCAGCCCGCGCATACCTGGGGATTCTGCTTCTGCACTTCCTGCGCAACGCTGGCGATATGGCGGGTATATGCCTCCATATCCACCGCGCCGCCTGCAAAAGAAAAACTCGGTACAACGATATTGTGCGTATTGCAGCAGGGTTGCAAGGCCCTTTCTTCAAACACAAGTTCCCGAACAAACCTGGAGCAGAATAACACGCGGCCTCCTTCCGGAACCAGATGCCCGGGGCGTCGATCATCTCATGGCGATAACTATGGAGCGGCATTGTCCGCAGAAGCAAAATGCACCGTAACCAGCAAAACCTCGGCGCGGCCCGTAGTACGCAGGGGCGGCCCCCAAGTGCCTGTGCCAGCGCTGACGATAGAGTGGAAGTTGCCTTTTGTCAGCAGGCCCAGCGGGTTTTCGTATCTCAGTTCCGTCACAAAGTTAAAGGGCCAGAGCTGCCCGTTGTGCGTGTGGCCTGACAGCACGAGCGCTGCGCCTGCATTGCGCGCTTCGTCAAGGGCGGCAGGCTGGTGATCCATGACCACAAGGGGCAGCCCACGGTACTGTTCTGGCAGATCGGCCAAAATTTCCTCCATGCTGCCCCGCTGGATGCCCGTAAAACCGGGCTTGCTCAAATCGTCCCTGCCAGCAAGCACAAAGCTGTTGTCCACCACGGCCCACTGGTCGCGCAACACCTGCATGCCCACAGCGCGCAGAAAATCCAGACTTTTATCGATGGAACCAGAGATATACTCGTGGTTGCCCGGCACAGCCCAATGCCCAAGGCGCGGCTGGGCCACGGCAAGGGCTGCGGCGGTGGCTTCCGCATCCAGTTTTATATGGTCGTCAATGATGTCGCCCACATAGAGGATTGCGTCCGGCTGCTCCGGGGCCAGCAGTTCGATGGCTCTGCCCAGCCGCCCTGCTGTGAGGAGGCGGCCCAGATGTATGTCGGTAATAACGCCCAGTTTCAGCAGCTTGTCAACGTAGGTGCTGGGTACGGGGCCTTGCGTGCGCACAGTGATGTCGTAGTGCCGCAGCACGGGAAAGGCCGCGTTGAACCAGCTGCCTACCCCCAGCAGCAGGGGCAGGCCCATGACCAGCAGTACAGCGCCCCAGCGTGGGGTGGCGGGCGGCATTGCGCCAAATAAACGTGCGCCAAGGCCCCAGATGTCGGCAATCAACACAAGCGCAAAGGCGTAGAAGGCCACGCCCATCCAGAATGCCCCGGCCCGAAGCACCCACACATGGGCAAGGGTATCGCCATGCCCCTTGTAGAGCAGGGGAAAAGCCGCACCCAAAGCGAGCACAAGGATGCAGAGCACAATGCGCAGCCAGCCCGTGCCGGAAAGCGCGCGCCACAGCCACCAGGATATCCAGCCGTTGATAACGGCCAGGCCTATGCCTGTTACCAGAAAAAATCGGAACATATGGTTTTATGAAGCCCAGGCGGCAAGAGCTTTATCCAGATCCGGCCCGGGGCGTACTTTCAGAGAGTTGTCGAGGTGCAGAATGCACACGTGCCCATCAAGAAAAACCTGGGCATGCGCTTCCACCGGGCCGGGGAATTTTTCCAGAAGGTTGCGCAGGGCCAGCATGTCTTCGCGCCCAAGGCGGTGCTGCGGTATCTGCACGCATATGGGGGTGTCGCTCTGGCCGCAGGCTTCGGCCAGCGAGCGGACGGTCTGGCCCAGCAGCTTGATTTCGCGCGGGCCTTCGTCAGCTTCTTCATCCATGTCTGCGTTGTCGCCGTTGTCGGTCTGGCTGTCGAGGCGCGCCACCAGGCAGATGGGCTGCTCTGAGCGTAAAAGATCGCGGCATTCGGCGTACGTGCGTGGAAAAAACGTCACTTCGGCGTGCCCTGTGAGGTCTTCAATACCCACAAAGGCCATGCGCTCGCCCTTGGACTTTGTCAGCACTTCCTTGACGCTGACCACCAGCGCCGCACAGCGGATTTCCGCACCGGGGAACAGTTCGCGCGCGTCTTCCAGCGTGGTGAGCCCCAGGCGGCGGATTTCGCGTATGAATGGCTGGAGCGGGTGGCTGGTCAAAAAGAAGCCCAGGGCTTCCTTTTCTGCCCGCAGTTTGTCGTCGTCCGCCATTTCGGGCAACGAGGCTTCGGGGCAGTCAAGCCCTATGCCGGGCTGGGGCGCGCTTTCCACAACCGGAGCCATGGAGAGCAGCGAAACCTGATTGGATGTTTTGTCCTTGGCCTTTTTTTGCGCGCGGGCAACCACAATCTCAATGGCAGCCAGCATGGCGGCGCGGGGTACGCCAAAGCAGTCACACGCGCCGCCCTTGACCAGCGATTCAAGCACGCGCTTGGTGACCTTGCGCAGGTTTACCCGGCAGCACATGTCAAACAGCGAGGCAAAGTCGCCGCCTTCGGCCCGGGCTTCCACAATTTCGCGTATGGCTTCATCGCCCACGTTCTTGATGCCGCCAAGGCCAAAGACCACCTGCCCGTCGTGGGCCGTAAATTCGCGCTGGCTCTGGTTTACAGAGGCCTGCACTACATTGATGTCCATGTCCTTGCAGCACGAGACATACTTGAGCAGCTTGTCCTGATTGCCCATTTCCGAGGTGAGCAGGGCGGCCATGAACTCGACCTTGTAGTGAACCTTGAGGTAGGCCGTGTAGTACGAAATGAGGGCATAGGCGGCGGAGTGCGACTTGTTGAAGCCGTATTCGGCGAATTTTTCCATCAAGTCGAAAATTTCGTTGGCCTTGTCCTTGTCAATGTTGTTCTTTTCCGCGCCGGTAACAAAGTTGACGCGTTCCTTGGCCATGGCTTCGGCTTTCTTTTTGCCCATGGCGCGGCGCAGCAGGTCGGCCCCGCCAAGCGTATAGCTGGCGATGATCTGGGCGATCTGCATGACCTGTTCCTGATAGACGATGACGCCGTAGGTATCGCGCAGGCAGTCGGTGAGCGACTGGTGCGGATACACAACGGGCACCTGCCCGTGCTTGCGCTTGATGAATTCGTCCACCATGCCCGAACCGAGCGGGCCGGGGCGGTACAGGGCCAGCATGGCGATGACGTCTTCAAAGCACGAGGGCTTGAGCATGCGCAGATACTGCCGCATGCCCGAACTTTCCACCTGGAACACGCCGTCCGTGTCGCCACGGGCGTAAAGTTCGTAGGTTTCCGTATCCGTAAGCGGCAGGTTGTCGAGATCTGGCGGTTCATGGCCCTGAAGGGTGATGTTGTCCAGGGTGTCCTGAATCAGGGTCATGGTTTTCAGGCCAAGAAAGTCGAACTTCACCAGCCCGGCTTTTTCCGTCATGGGGCCGTCAAACTGGGTCACAAGTTCGCCGCGTTTGCCCTGATAAAGGGGGAGGTATTCCTCCATGGGCTTGTCTGAAACCACAAGCCCGGCGGCGTGGGTGGAGGCGTGGCGGGCCAGACCTTCAAGGCGGCGGGCCGTGTCCAGCAGGTGTTTGACCTTGGGGTCGGAGTGGTAAATGTTTTCCAGCTCCGGCTCTGCCTCAAGGGCCTTTTTGATGGTCATCTTGAGGTCGGCGGGCACCAGCTTGGCGATGCGGTCAGTTTCCGCAAAGCTCATGCCCAGGGCGCGGCCCACGTCGCGCACAACGCCCTTGGCCTTCATGGTGCCGAAGGTGGTGATCTGCGCCACCGAGCCTTCGCCGTAGGTTTCCACCATGTGCTTGATGACCTCGACGCGGCGGCGTTCGCAAAAGTCCACGTCGATATCGGGCAGGGAGACGCGTTCGTTGTTCAGAAAGCGTTCAAACAGCAGATTGTAGGGGATGGGATCAAGGTTGGTGATGCGCAGAGCCCACGCCACCAGCGAGCCGGCGGCGGAACCGCGCCCCGGCCCCACGGGAACATTGTGGTTTTTTGCCCAGTTGATGAATTCCTGCACGATGAGGAAGTAACCGGGAAAACCCATTTCAAGGATAACGCGCAGTTCGTACTGCAAGCGGTCCCGGTAGAGCTGAACATCAATAGTGTCTCTGTCGGGGTGTTTTTCCAGCCGTTTTTCCAGCCCTTCTTCTGCCAGCCGCCGAAATTCGGAATCAAGGCTGGCCCCTTCCGGCAGCTTGTACACAGGGAAGTAGTGGTGGCCGAAGTCCAGCTCCACATTGCACTGCTCGGCAATGCGCATGGTGTTGGCCAGTGCTTCGGGCACATGGGCAAAGGGTTTTTCCATCTCTTCGATGGACTTGTAGTACAGCTCATGGGTGCCAAAGCGCATGCGCTTGGGGTCGTCCATGGTGGTCTGCGTCTGAATGCAGAGCAGCACTTCGTGGGCTTCGGCATCGTCAGCGGTGAGATAGTGGCAGTCGTTGGTGGCAACCAGCGGCACGCCCGTGGTTTCCGCCAGTTCCAGCAGGGCGTTGTTGGCCTTGGTCTGCTCCGGCAGGCCGTTGGACTGCAACTCAAGATAAAAACGGTCGGGGTAGATATCGGCGTATTCCCGCGTGAGGCTCAGGGCCTTGTCCATGTCGTCCGCAAGAATGGCGCGGGGGATTTCGCCCGCAATGCAGGCCGAAAGGCAGACGAGACCCTCGGAATACTTGCGCAGCAGGGGTTTATCCACGCGGGGTTTGTAATAAAAACCCTCAAGGTAGCCCTGTGTGACCAGCTTGACCAGATTGTGGTAGCCTGTGGTGTTCTGGACCAGCAAAATCAGGTGGTTGCGGCGGCGCGCCAGGGGCGAGTCCGTGCTTTTATCCTTGTGGTCGTGGCAGACGTAAACCTCGCACCCAAAGATGGGTTTGACGCCGTAATCCTTGCAACCCTGATAAAAATAGGCCGCGCCAAAGAGATTGCCGTGGTCGGTGATGGCGCAGGCGGGCATGCCGAAATCCTTGGCGCGGGCGCACAGATCCTTGATGCGGATGGCGCCGTCAAGCAGGCTGTATTCGGTATGGCAATGAAGATGGACAAAATCTGACATGAAAACTCCAGAAGCGGAAAAGGCGGGCGTTACCGGCGCAAAGGCCTGACAGGCGAGCGCCTGCACAGGGTGCGGCAGCGCCAGAGCAGATTATAGCACAGGCAGGGGGGGCCTTCAAGGCGGGGCCATGAGGCCAGAAATGCAGGATGGGCCGCGAGAGGAGATCCAACGCCTCAGGCGCGCTGCAAATGCAGCAAAGTCGCAGCGCCTGCAAAAATGGGGCGGCGCTCGTGCACCAGCGCATTGCATTGGTGCACAAGCCCCTCAATGCCGCCCCTTTGAATAAAACTTGCTTGAGGTGCCCCGTCTGCCGCCGCTGTTCTGCGTGCTTTTGTCAGCGCCATGAGGCCGCGCGCAGCCAGCGTTGCGGGCAGCTCAAGGTTGCGTTCCGCCAGCTTGAAATCAGCCACCAGGACTACTTCAGCGCTTTCAAGCGCGAGCCGCAGCAGGGCTTCTGCCTGTGCCGCAGGCAGATAAAACAGCGTAAAAGCCAAGCGCGCACAGGCCAGGGGCGCATGGCTGGCGCTTCGCAGTGTCTGCACATCTGGGTTGAGCGGGGCATGCGCGTACGCATCCGGCCACGGCACACGCCGCGCCAGCGCCGCCTGTGGAAAAAATGCAGGGCAGGCTGGCAAAGTATCAAGGCTGGCTGCCGTAGGGGCATGCGTCACTGCGCGTCCTCCAGAATATGCAGCAGGCAGTCGCGGGCTTCGGCCTGCGGAACCGTGTCCGGCATGCGGCGCAGCAGATTTTGCGCATGCCCGTCCTCAAGAAATTTGCGGCGGCTTGAGACAAAGTGCAGATCAAAAAACCATGTTCCCAGCAGCAGGCGAAAATCGTTGACGCAGCGCAGGTCGGCATAGGCTGCCACGCGTTTTTCCCGCACGGCATTGAGAACCGCCTCGCTGGCGATGGTGGGGTCGTCCGGCTGTTGCAGCACCACTGTGGGATTATACGGGGCTGGGCCGCTCAAGTGCTCGTCCATGACCCGCAGAATGTCCAGCTTGTCCGCATCACGCACCACATTGGTGACCAGAGCGATGTTCTCCGGCGTCCCCTTGGGCAGGGCAAAACGGTTGTGCATGCCCACCGCCGCCATGACCAGCTTGCGCATTTGCGGTGTCTCGCTGACGAGGCGGCGTTCGGCCTTGAGAACCCGCACGCCCATCTGCCCGTGATTGCACGATTCCCTGTCCCTGAACGTGTGATAGCGCAGGTACTGCTCAAACCGGCCCACGTCATGGTACAGTGCTGCCAGCAGGCAGGCCCGCGCAGTCTGTGGGTCAAAGCCCTCGCCTTCAACGGTGTGCCGGGCATTTTCCAGCACTTCAAGGGAGTGCCGGAGTTTGAGATCCATGGGCGAGGCATCGCCCTGTTCCAGGGCTGTTTTGGCGGCGGCATATGCAGTAAACCACGCCAGATGCAAGGATATGTCGGCGGATGCTGTGACAGTGCAGTTCATGGGTAATCAAATACGCTCTGGTTTTGCGCAATGCAAATGGCTTGACCGGGGCACGTGGGCAGTGGGGTTATTCACCCGGAGGAGCTGGCGAAAGCAGCTTTTCAGGCACCTCGCCGGGACCGGGAATGACCAGTGTTTCCGGATTCATGCTGTACCAGGCAAACCACATGGAATACGCGCCGTAAAACTGCGGCATGGACGCGCCCTTCATGTTGCCGTCAAGCGCCACGCCCGTGGCAGGATCCCACTGGCTGCGCGTGGTCAGATCCATGAGCTTGCCGTTCTGGGATATGAACAGGAATGGCTCGGCCCATATCTGGCGGTTAAAAAGACGCACCACCTCAAGGCCCCGGTCATAGACTGCCAGAAGGGCATTGGGCCCCACAAAAAAATTCACGGCCCCCTTTTTGCGCACATAGCCTATGTCGATAGCCAAAAGATACCCCTCATATTCAATGCACAGCATGGGCGTTTTGCGGGCAAAACGTTTGTCCATGCGCTCCACTGGATAAATGAGCCTGTCGTTATCGTAGTAGGTTCCCTTGCGCAGGTAGTTGCCGTAGGGATCGCGCCCGTAGGGCTTGTTGCCGTTAGGCTTGGCAAGCACCAAGGCATGCGGAAAGGTGCGCTTTGCCGCGCCCCAGGTTGTCCAGTATACGGGCACCATGGGGAGCCCTCGGCCCAGCAGGGGGCCGTCAAAGGCCATGCCTGTTTCCTGTAGCCAGAGACTGCCGGAATTGCGGTCAATCAGAACGCTGTTGCCGTCGTAGAGGCGGCCTTCCGTGTCAAAAATAAGGTTCAGGCCCCCCATGGAAGAATCATAGGCCATGAAGGTGCCGGTGGTGGGGCAGTAGGTGATGGCGTAGGCCTTGTCGTCCACGATTTCGTTGACAACCTGATGCCATACCATGATGCGTTGCGGGTAAACGCGCGCGCCCCCTTGCAACATGGCGATAAACACCACCTCGTCATCGCTGAGGCTCAGGTTTGCATCCTGAATGCGGTCGTAGCGCGGGCGGTACAGGGAAGGGATGGAGCCGTATTTGACGCCTGTTTCAATCAGCTTGCCGTTGATGGCGGCAAGCTCCTGCAAGCTGCGTGGTCTGGCCTGGGCATCATTGGCATTCCAGAGCGCTGCGAGCGTGAGCAGCGTGAGGCCCGCCATGATCAGGCAAAGCGTGCGCAATGCGGGCAGGTTGGCTGAAAGCCGCGCAGGGCCAGGGCTTGGGCTTGTCACTGCGCCCCGCCTTTGCCGGTGTGCGCGGGCAGATAGTCGCTGAAAACATAATCACGCAGGGCCTGAGGCCACGGGCGCGGCGCTTTGCCAAGAAAGGCGGCCAGCTTGCTGTTGTCCAGCACGGAAAATACTGGCCTGCGCGCTTTTTGGGGCCATTCCGCCGAATCAATGGGCACAACCCGGCACGGGGCACCGGCCAGAGAAACAGCCTCGCAAGCCAGATCACACCAGCTTGCCTGCCCGCCGTTTACCGCATGCCAGATGCCTGTGGCCCTTTTTTCCGCCAGAGCGATGCTCCAGTGCGCCAGATCAAGGGTATAGGTGGGCGAGCCTGTCTGGTCATGCACCACGTTGATGGAATCGCGGCGCTGGCAGGCTGCAAGAATAGTATCCACAAAATTTTTGCGACCAGGGCCAAAAAGCCATGCCGTGCGTATGACGCACGAGCGGTCCGGCAGTGTTTCCAGAACGGCCTTTTCGCCTTCAAGCTTGGTGCTGGCGTATACAGAGGCCGGATGGGGCGTATCTGTTTCTTTCCACGCGGTTTCTCCCGGGCCGGAAAAAATGAAATCCGTGCTGAACTGCACAAGAAATCCGGCCCCCTGCGCCTTGAGGCAGCGCGCAATGGAGGCGGGCAAGGCGCGGTTGAGCTGGCAGGCTTCTTCCTTATGGTCTTCGGCATCGTCAACAGCCGTCCAGGCCACAGTGTTAAACACCACATCCGCCTGCGCCTCTGCAATGGCAGTTTGCAGAAACGCCATGTCCAGCAGATTGCCGTTTTGGCGGCCAAGTGTTGCAACTTCCCACTCGCGGGCTTTAAGCACTCGCGTCAGGGCCTGGCCCAGAAGGCCAGTTGCCCCCCCAAGTACCAGAGCTTTTGCCATGCGACCCCCAAGGTTTGCCCGCCAGCGCTGTGCTGGCGGTATCCAGGCCATTCTCCGGCACATTATCCTCGCATTGATGCCGGGGTCAATACAATACAGGCAGGTCAACATCAATTTCATACGAAGCCGCTTGGGCATTGCCAGCCGCAAGCGCCGTCCTTGCTTCAAGGGCGCAAGTGACGTACAAAAAACCCCCATGAGACACGCTATTCTTCTGGTCGCCTTTGGCGCAAGCAGCCCGCAGGGGCAGAACGCCCTCAAGGGATTTGACGCCCTTGTGCGCCAGCGTTATCCCGGTATTCCGGTACGCTGGGCCTATACTTCGCTGCTCTTGCGCGAGCGCATGGCGCAGGCCCGCCAGAAGAGTGATTCCGTGTTCAAGGCAGTTTGCCGTCTTGGGCTTGAGCGGTTCGAGGCCGTAGCGGTGCAGCCCTTGCAGACCATACCCGGTCAGGAGCATGGTGATGTGCGCGCCGCAGTTGAAGAAGCCGCCGAGCACGAGCACCTGTTTTGCCGGATTGGCGCGCCCCTGCTGGCCACAGCGGACGATGTGCGCGCGACGGCGCGGGCGCTGGTGCGGCATCTGCCCGCCGAGCGCAGCGCGGATGAAGACGTGGTCTTTATGGGGCACGGCGCGGAACACGAGGCGGTTGCCCGCTATGTGGATTTGGCCAGCGCTGTGCGCGAGCTTGACAGCCGCGTGCATGTGGGGGCCATGAACGGCGCTGTGACGCTAGAAAGTATTTTGCCCAATCTCGCTTCACGCCGGGTATGGCTTATGCCGCTTTTGTCGGTGGTGGGCCGTCATGCTCTGGAGGACATGGCGGGCGAGAACGGGCACAGTTGGCGCAGTCGCATTGAGGCCCAAGGGCACCAATGCCTGCCCGTGCTCATGGGGACGGCGGAATACGCCGATGTGGCTGAAATATGGCTGCGGCATCTTGAAGATGCCGTGCAATCCCTTGCTGCTGGCTGGGAGAAGAGGTGACGTATGCGCGGATTTTTGGCGGCTATACTGGTTTCAGGTTTGTTGTTGGGGGGGTGCGGCGCTATGGGAACGGGTGATACCGGCCCCAAAGAAAAAGTAAACCTTGCGGCTGGCGTGCAGAACGCCAAGGCCAATGCCTTTAACCCCTACTTGCGTACTACTTTGCCCAACCTCCGCACGAACGATGCAGAGAGCCAGGCCATGCTGCAAAAAATGGGAGGGCGCGTTACGTCCATCGAGGGTGAAGCTGCCTATCGGCCCCAGTGGAAAAACGAGATATATCCCGTATTTTTCGGCGAACCCAAGGCCCCTCACGAAGTTCTGGTGCTGCTTGATTTTGCCTCGCCGCAGAGCGAGAAGGTCTGGCATGCCGTGGCTGAGGCCAGCCGCTCGGTTTCGCCCCAGCAGTGCAAGGTGGCGGTTTTTGCCAACAGCAAGGAATACTACGGAACCGACCTCATGGGCATGGGCATCTGGATTTCTTACTCCCGCCCCGGTCAGGGCATGGCCTACATGACCTACGCGCTCTCTCGCTGGAACGAGATCAAGGCTGCCCAAAAGAAAAAGGGACACGTTGTGGCCTTTAACAACGAATACGACGCCACGGCGGAATCCACTGACTTCCCCATCCACTACAGCTACATGAGCAAGCTGCGTCCCCCGGTGAACCCCGCCGAGGAACTGGCCGTGGGCAAATACTGCTACAATGCGGGCAATGTGAACCTGTATCAGGCCCAGCAGATTGCCCAGTATTTTGGCATCAAGACCCTGCCTGCCGTGATTGTTGACGGCAACGTGCTGTCGTCCGTCTCTGCCAGCAGCATTCTCAAGGCCATGGAATAGCCGCCTGACGCAAAACATTCGGACGGCCTTTGGCCTTCTGAAACTGCACGCATAATGCCGCAAAGCCCGCTCGAAAGAGCGGGCTTTGTTTTTACCTTTCACGGACGGCAAAATCCGTTGCAGGGGCAGAAACCGGAATGGAGTGGAATGAAAGGGGGCCGCAGGCAGCCAAATGGCGGGCATATGGCAGGCACTGGGTGCAGCCCTTGTTCTGGCTTACCATTTCCAGACAGGGCAGACTATAAGCTGCAAGATTATTGGGTCTGCGGCAAACTTTCTTCTGTGCAGAAGGGTTGGCTAGCGCGCCCGTAGCGCTGGAGTGCGTGGTGGCGCGGCTACAGCAGGTTGTGGTCGAGGCGGTAGATCATTTCAATGGGATTGAGCAGCACAATGCGCCTGCCTGCGCCCACAATAAGCCCCGCATTGCGAAATTGCTGCAAGGTGGCGCTGACTGTGGGCTGGGTGGAGCCGACCATGGAGGCCAGTTGCTCCTGCGGAATGCTCAGTGGAATTTCGCAGGGTTTGTTCCAGCCCTCGGTGGTGCGAAGCGTTTCGTAGGCCAGAGAAATGAGCAGGCTTGCCAAGCGGTTGGCCACGTCGCTGTTCTGGCGGCGCACCAGATCGCCCATCTGGCGCAGCCTGCGCCCAAGCAGGGTAATGACGCTGCGCGCCAGCGGATAATGCTCCTGAAGCATGCTTTCAAAATCCTGCCGGTTGATGGCGTACAGCACGGATGCGCTGGCCGTTTGCGCGCTGGCCTTGCGCGGGGAATTGTTCAGCACTTCTGAAATGCCGAATATTTCGCCCTTCATACGCAGCGAGAAGGTCATTTCCTTGCCTGCGCGGTCCATGCAGAAAATACGTATCAGGCCGGATTCTATATAAAAGCAGGAGTCTCCCGCGTCACCTTCAAGAAAGACCATCTCATTCTTGGACAGTTCAAGGCGCTGGGCGTTTTTTAAAAAGGCGCTCTTGGCCTCGTCAATGCCCTTGAAAAAGTCTTCCTTTTCCAGATGCCAGAATGTGTCCATGAATGCCCTTCCCTATGTGGTGCGCCAGCGTCCCGCCGTGCAGGAACGGCGGGACGCTGGCGACTATTTTTAATACTACTCTGCGCTATCAGGCCTTGTCCAGCCTGTTCACATAACGGTAGGTCTGTTCCTGCCCGTTGATGTCGCGGCATTTCCAGATAATGAAGTTGGAGCCCATGATGGGGCGCAGCGTGGCCTTAAAGTAGCCCAACTGGTAGGGCATCTTGATTTCAAGCGCACCTGCGGGGCAGGCCTTGATGCAGGACATGCAGTCCCAGCAGTCGCGGGCGGCCCGCAAGTAGGCCTTGCCCGTGGCGGGGTTCAGAGCCATGAGATCGCCGGGGCAGATTTCTTCGCAATGGGTTTCTTCGCGCCCGTTACAGCCGTTGCATTTGTGCG
Source organism: Desulfovibrio desulfuricans (assembly GCF_024460775.1). Classification (NCBI taxonomy): domain Bacteria; kingdom Pseudomonadati; phylum Thermodesulfobacteriota; class Desulfovibrionia; order Desulfovibrionales; family Desulfovibrionaceae; genus Desulfovibrio; species Desulfovibrio desulfuricans. The sequence continues at coordinate 41,387 of NZ_JANFYZ010000015.1, forward strand.
TGTCAATTTTTGGCGGCATTGTTTTTCTCCTGACTTAGGGCTTGTACCTGTCGCCGGGCAGCAACTGCTCGTAGGGACGGGTAAAGGTTGTCATTTCTCCTGTGGCGGGATCGCGGCGCGACTCCACAAAGCAGTCAAAGTTTTCATCGTCGCGCTGGGGGTAGTCCGAGCGGGTCTGCCAGCCGGCCCAGCGGGTTTCCTTGCGGGCCTTGAGGTGGTGCACCACGGCTTCGGCCACGTCCACGCGGTCCATGGTTTCGTTGGCCTGCATGAGGTCGTGCAGATCCCTGGCGCGCAGATGCTTGAACTGGCTTTGCAGAATCTTGATGTGCCGCAGGGCGTAATCAAGCTGCTGCTCGTTGACGCGATAAAACTGGCTGGAACCGCCAGCGTATTCATCCATGAGCCTTTGCAGGCGTTCCTTCATTTCCAGCGGGCTTACGCCCTCTTCTTCGCGCGTGAGCAGGGGAGCGTACACGCGTTCCTTTTCCTGCGCGATCTGGGCGGCATCAAGCTCCGGCGCATCGGACACGGCCATGTAGGCAAGAGCGCCGCGCGCGGCCAGTTTGCCTTCGGCGCAGCAGCCGCCCACAAACTTGTTGGGATTGCCGCCTGCGGTTTCGCCCGCTGCGAACAGGCCGGGCAGGGTTGTCATGCGTTCCATGTCCACCCAGTAGCCGCCGCCGGTGTGCCCGCCCATGATGTAGGGATCGGAACCGAAGATTTCGATGGGTTCCTTGGACGGATCCTGCCCACGGCTGGCGAGGAAGAGCACGAAGGAAGGACGCTCGTTGAGGTAGTCTTCCATCATGGCCTTGGTTTTTTCCGGGGTCATGTTAGTGGTGTCGCAGAAGCAGGGGCCGCGACCGTTCAGCCATTCTTCCATGGGAGCGTTTGCGCGGATGTAGCGCGGGGCCGCATCGCCGCCAAGGCTTGCGTAGCGGCTCATGACGCGCTCGCCCAGGGAGTTGATGATGGGCGCGCCATAACCCACGGAGATGGTATCCACCGGGCCGCAAAAGTCCTTGGTGCGCGTGGCGACCCAGCGCTGCTCAAGGCTGCTGAGTTCCGCACCCTGGCGCAGGCCCATGGCGTAACCGGAACCAACGCAGTAGGGGCACATCCAGATTTGCGAGCCGCTGTCGGTGGAGTCTGCGGTGTAGGACTTGTAAAGCGTGCCCGCGCCGCCGGTGCTCACCACTGTAGCACGTGCGCGGAACACGTAGAACTTGCCGTCGCGCACGCCAAAGCCTGTGGCCCCTGTGCAGCGGCCATTGTGCACCAGCAGGCCCGTTGCTGCCACGCGGTTGTAGACATCCGCCCCGGTTTCAAGGGCTTTTTCAGCCATGATGGGCTTGAGCTGCTCGCCGTGGATGGAAATATCCCACTTGCCCCGGTAGCGGATGTTGCCCTGCTCATCACGGAGAATGGGCAGGCCCCAGCGCTCCAGGTCTTCAACGCATTCGTTGAGTTCCTGAGCGTTGGAGAGGGCCAGATCTTCGCGCAGAGGGCCGCCGCCAACCTGCGAGCGGCTCCAGCGCACGAGGTCTTCGGGCGTCTTGTTGGGCGGAATATAGGTGTTGATGGCGTCCATACCGGCAGAACACGCGCCGGAGCGCATGATGTCGGCCTTTTCCACAATAACGATCTTGGCTGCGGGGTTGAGACGCGCAGTTTCCGTTGCCACAAAGCAACCGGCATTGCCGCCGCCGATGATCAGCAGGTCGGCGGTTACCTCGACGGTTTCAATGTCGTTCAGGCTGGTTGGCCGAAAATCGACCGCATGTGTTGTTTTTATGCGTGCCATAATGTCCTCTCGGGCAAAGGGTTGGGGCGATTAAAAAGGCCAGGCTGCGGCGGGGTTCCACACGGGCATGCCGAGCAGCGCGTACCAGGGGGCCATGATGCAGACGCCGTAGGCAATGGCGATAAGCACGGCCACAGAACCCACCTTGGCGTAATCAGAGGTAGAGAAAGTTTCTGTGCTGTGGGCGATGACGGCGGCGGTAATCTGCGTGGGCAGCAGGTAGGCGAACGTATCCGTATCGCACACCAGCAGGGTAAAGGCCACGGGGTGCAGCCCAAGCTTGGGCGCCATGGCAAATACCACCGGGGCAAGCATGGCCACGGCAGCCACGTTGGAGAGCATGCCAAGGCGGATAATGTGCGTGCCCACCATCATGGTCAGCACTGTCTGCCACCAGTTCATGCCCACAACCATGCTGTGGATGTGGTCGGCAAGCCACTGGGCCACGCCAGCCTGGGTCATGGCGGTGGTCATGGTCATTGCGCCGCCCAGCAGCAAGAATGTGCCCCATATGGTCTTTTGCTGCACGGCCTTCCATGAGCAGGGCATCATGCCGGGGGCAAAAAGCACCATCATACCAACAAGACCGATAACGCCCAAAGGCTGGCGGTGCAGTTCATAAATAAAGCTGCCCTTGCCCGTCACAAACATGAATCCGACCAGCAGAAAAATGCCCAGCAGGGTTTTTTCCGCCATGCTCATGGGGCCAAGTTCTTTGTAGCTTTTTTCAATGGTGGCGGAGCCGCCCGCAATGGAAACGCAGTTGGTCTTGAAGTAGTAGCGCGTCCACCAGTTGGTCAGCACAAACATCCCCAGATACGGGAACTGCAGGAGCATCCAGTTGAGAAAGTTGATGTTGGTGAAGCCGTTTTTTTCAAAAATACCCACCAGAATCATGTTGGGCAGGTGGGCGGTCATGATGAACATGCCGCAGATCATGGAGCCGTAAACCAGAGACTGGATGACAAGGGCCTTTTTTGCGGCGCGTTCTTCGGGCGTATCACCCAGCAGATTGCAGATGCCCTGCACCACGGGCAGCAGGGTGGCGGCGCGGGCGTTTGCCGCAGGCACCAGAAAGCCCAGAACAATATTTACAAAGAACATGCCCCAGATAACCCGGCATACGGACGAAGCCTTGAAACGGGCCAGAATGCCCAGAGCGATGCGGCGGTCAAGGCCAATGAGCTGCATGACCGCTGCCACCATAAAGGCAAACAGGCACAGCCAGATAACGTGGTCGGTGAATCCGGCAAAGATGGTAGCCATGGGCGGCTTGCCGTTGTTCCAGGGCAGGGCCTGGGTGATCAGCAGCATGGTGGGAATGGAAATGCCTGTCACGCCTGCGGGCATGGCCTCGCTGACCCACATGATGCTGGCCCATACCACAATGCCGAGAACGGCCATGCCGTTGTGCGTCAGCCCGTCAAAAGCGGGGATCACAGTCCACAGCAGAAAAAACGCAACCCATGCCAGGGCAAAACCCGTGAAAGCGCGCAGGGGATTTTTGCCCCTATTACGAATATTTTCACAAAGATAGCCCAAAAAAGACCGCCCTGCGGCGGAAGAAACCTGAGTCATATACCTACCCCACGATAAAAGAGTGTCAGTACGCGCGTGGGCACTGACACTAGGTTAGTTTGCTCTTCCATTCCATGTGCTGGATGATAATTCGGAGAAAAATATTTTGGCTTGTCTGTAGGCTTTGCGGTAATTTTTAAGGCTGAGCATACCTCTGTGGATAATGACAACTTACTGAATTGCTATGTAAATACGGCAAAAAAATGGAGCAGCCCGCACCATGTGCTCCGGCTGCTCCATGCCGATTTTTTTTTTGCCCTGCGGCAAAAATTTTTTCAGGTGAAAAATACCCGCGGCGCAAAATTAGAGTTTGAAAAACTCCAGAGCCGGAGCCTTGGCGATCATGCCCGCATCTGCCAGCATTTGATAAAAAAGGCTCAAGCCGCGCTGTTCTTCCTCGCCCAGGGTGTAAACAAGGCCCTTGCTGTAGTAGAAGGCCAGCTCCTCGCGCGAGAGGGGGCAGCCGTGGGCCGTGAGGTCGAGGATGACGTCCATGTGCCCAAGGCCCCAGTCGCGGCCCTGTCGCAGCAGCGCGCCAGGGTCGCTGGTAAAGAGCTTTGCCTCGGCGGCGGCGCGGCTGACCACCCACAGGCCGAAAATAAAGGGCAGGCCCGTCCAGTCGCGCCACGCCTCAGCCAGATCAAGACGGTGCGGATACTCGGGATGGTTGCGCAGGCGCAGGGCTTCATCGCCAATGGCCAGAAAGGCCACGGGCGGGTTTTTGCCGCGCAGGGCCGGGGTCACCTGTCCGGTGGTGAATGTGACGTTGAGCTTGAACCTGTCGCGCATGATGAGGCGCAGCAGGGCCACCGAGGTATGTGTTTCGCCGCTGATGAGGATTTCCTGCCCTTCAAGCTGTTCAAAGGGCACGCGCGAGAGCAGCAGCACGCTCATGACCGGGCCGTGGGAGCCGATGGAGAGGTCTTCCACAAGCTGGTAGCGCTCCGGGCGGCTGGCGTATTCAAAACACGAGCAGGACGAAACGTGCAGTTCGCCGCGCGCCATCATGGTGTTGAGCAGGGCTGGCGGGCCGGAAACAAGCTCGTAATCGTGGGGCAGAATGCCAGCTTCCAGCGGATGATAGATGGGCAGTACGTTGAGATAGCCAATGCGGCCCATGCGCAGTACTGGGGGCGTTTTTTTTTGCTCGGTCATGGGGCGGATTACCTTTTGCCAGGGGCAAAGCCGATGGACGAGATTTGAATGTGCGGCCAAAACGCGTTTCCGGGGGCGAACCCCCGGAAACGTGGAATTAACAGTGCGTCGGAAGCCTTACACTTCAGGCTGGGGAACCACGGGCGTGTAATCCATGGTGCGCTGCACAGGGGTAAAGCCCGCCGTGCGGATGACCTTGTGGATGTCGCTGCGATCCATGCGGAAGGAAACCCCGGCTGCGGCCACCACGTTTTCTTCAATCATCAGCGAGCCGAAGTCGTTGGCGCCGTAGAACAGGGCCAGTTGGGCCACCTGCGGTCCCATGGTCACCCACGAGGCCTGGATGTTGGCGATATTGTCCAGCACCAGACGCGAGACTGCCAGCAGGCGCAGGTATGCGGGCGCGGGCAGCGGGTCGACGTCGATGCGCGTGTGCGCTGGCTGGAATGTCCACGGAATAAAGGCCGTGAAGCCGTGGGTGCGGTCCTGCACCTCGCGCACGGCAAAGAGGTGATCCAGCCTGTGAGCGGGTTCTTCTTCATGGCCGAACATCATGGTGGCGGTGGTGCGCAGGCCCAGCTTGTGGGCTTCTTCCATAACGCCGAGCCATTGCTCGGCAGTGCATTTGTTGGGCGAAACCTGGGCGCGTACGCCCGTGTGCAGAATCTCCGCGCCGCCACCGGGCAGGGAGTGCAGGCCAGCTTCTTTCAGGCGGCGCAGCACTTCCGTAACGGAAAGACCGAATTTTTCAGCCCAGAAGAAGATCTCCGGTGGCGAAAAGGCGTGGATGTGCAGTTGCGGCCATGTGGCCCGCATCCAGCGCAGCAGGTCTTCGTACCATTCCAGCGGCAGGTCGGGGTGATGCCCGCCCTGGAGCAGCACCTGGGTACCGCCGAGGGCAAGAGTCTCCTCGATTTTCTGCGCCATTTCCTCTCGGCTGATGACGTAGCCGCCGTCCTGATCGGGCGCGCGGAAAAAGGCGCAGAAGCGGCAGGCGCACACGCACACGTTGGAATAGTTGATGTTGCGGTCGCCCACGTAGGTGACAATGGGCTCAGGGTGCAGACGCAGTCGCATGGCATGGGCCAGTTGGGCAAGCGTGTGCAGGCTGGCCTTGTAGTACAGGGCTTCGGCGGCGGCGCGGTCAAGGCGCTGACCACTGGCGGCAAGGGCTGCGGCCTGGCGCACGTCTTCAAATTCTGCGCCCTGTTCGTCAAAGGGGCTGTGCGCGGGGAAAAACGTACTCACTGGCGCGCCTCCGTGGATTCGTCGTTCAGGGTATTGAAGGTGGCGTTGCGGCGCACCGGGGTAAAGCCCGATTCGCGGATAAGGTGCTCCAGCTCCTCAATGGTCATGCCCTGGGCGGACTGCGAGCCCGCCATGTGGCCGATGCGCTCTTCAATGATGGTGCCGTCCAGATCGTCCGCGCCGTACCACAGGGCCACGGGGGCCAGCTTGGGGGCCATCATGATCCAGTAGGCCTTGAGGTGGGGGATGTTGTCGAGCATGAGGCGCGAAACAGCCACGGTGCGCAACTGATCCAGCCCGCGCTGGGGGCCCACCTTGTCTTCCGGCAGCTTGAGGCGGCTGTGATCCGTAAGGAAGGGCAGGGGGATAAAGCAGGTAAAGCCGCCGCTTTTGTCCTGCTGCTCGCGCAGACGGCAGAGGTGGTCGATGCGGTGCTCGTATGATTCGATATGCCCGAACAGCATGGTGCAGTTGGTAACAATGCCAAGACTGTGAGCTTCGCCCTGAATGCGCAGCCATGCCTTGGCATCGGCCTTGTGCGGGCAGATCTGCGGGCGCAGCTCTTCATCAAAAATTTCCGCGCCGCCGCCGGGCATCATCACAAGGCCCGCGTTCTGCAGGCGTTTGAGCACCTCAAGGGTGCTGATGCCTTCAAGGTGCGCAAAATGCTCAATCTCTACGGCGGTAAAGGCCTTGACCGGCAGGTTGGGGTTAAAGGCCCGCACCGCGCGGATCATGTCTTCAAACCAGGCGAGGGGGCGCGTGGGGTGGCAGCCGCCCACAATGTGCAGCTCGTCCAGATGCAGGGGGGTCGCGTCTGCGGCGCGCAGACGGGCCAGCACGTCATCGAGGCTCATGGCAAACGCGCCCGGCTCGTCCTCCCTGTCGCGGCGGAAGGCGCAAAAGGTGCAGCCGTTGACGCACACATTGGTATAGTTGATCTGCCGGTTGACCACATAAAAGGCCTTGTGCCCGTGCAGGCGGCAGCGCACGTGCAGGGCAAGCGCGCCCACGGCGGTAATATCGGGGCAGTTGAACAGTGTCAGCCCGTCTTCGGGCGAAAGCCGCTCCCCGGAGAGCACCTTTTCGCGGATAGACGAAAGGCCCAGTGCGGCGTAGTATGTTGCGTCTAGCATATCTGAATCCTGTGCATGGATTGGGGGCAAAATGCCGCTCGCAGATTAAGCCCCGCCGCCGCACACTGTCAACGTGAGGGAAAAATGTCTGCCTTGCCGCCGCCAAATCTGTCATTCGGTCTTTCGCCCTGCCCCAACGATACCTATATTTTTCATGCCATGCTGCACGGGCTGGTGCCTGTTCCTGCGCCCATCACCCCGCATATGGCAGATGTGGAAGAACTGAACAACCTTGCCCGGCAAAAGGCGCTGGACGTCACCAAGATGTCGCTTGGCGCAACCACCGAGATCATGCAGGATTATGCCCTGATGTCTTCGGGCGCGGCCCTTGGCTGGGGCTGCGGCCCCCTTGTGGTGGCGCGTAAAAACCTCAAGCCCGAAGACTGGCGCAATGCCACTGTGGCCGTGCCCGGCCTGCTGACCACGGCCAACCTGCTGCTGACCCTGCACGGCGGTTTCCAGGGGCCGCGCAAAGAAATGCTGTTCAGCGACGTTATGTCTGCCGTAAGCAACGGCGAGGCTGATCTTGGCCTGATCATCCACGAGGGGCGCTTTACCTATGCGCGTCAGGGACTTGTAAAACTGCTTGATCTGGGGCAGTGGTGGGAGGCGGAGTTTTCTCTGCCGCTGCCGCTGGGGGCCATTGCCGTGCGGCGCGACCTGTCCATACCCCTGGCCCGGCGCGTGCAGAATACCATTACTGCCAGCCTGGCTTACGCCAACGCGCACCCCGATGATTCGCGCGAATTTATCCGATCACATGCGCAGGAAATGGAAGAAAGCGTCACCAGCGCCCACATCAAGACCTTTGTGACGGATTTCAGCCTTGATCTCGGCCCGGCGGGGCGTACGGCTATTGAAGCCCTTGTGGGGCGTGCCGCGGATATCATGGGCAAGCCCCTGCCTTCTGAAGGGCTGTTTTTGCGCTAGGGGCTGTTTCTAAATAATTCTTTTGGCCAACTGGCTGCGTCAAAAGGCCATTTTTTACTCCAGTCATGTACCGTAAGCGCTGCTGTCTTCGCGGCAGCCGTTGCCCGAAGGGCCTACGGATGGCGACAGCGATTGCAACGATGAAACCGTGTCGTTACGCGTGCTGTCTTTAAGCGTAGTTTCCTGCGTCACAACGCTTGAAGCATCCGTAGCTTCCTTTGTCGCAACGGCTAAAGCGAGTACACTCCTTTCGTAAAAAAGCCTTTTTCCTTGCCCTTGGCACAAAATCATTTATTTAGAGACAACCCCTGAAGCAGGTTACGAATGAAATGAGTTAACTGCTCTAGCCAGGCAGGGCAAACCCGGCCCGTAACTCTTTTGCCTCTCCATGTTTCGCGCGTTGCGGCGCGGACGGAACACATTTTACCCCGGACTCTTCCGGCTTGCTCTGGCGCTGGCCCTGACGCCCGCCACGGATCACCTGCGAGAACCCTATGTTTGAAAAAATATTCTCTCTTTCCGAGGCTCGCCGTTTTTATGCGGTGGGTCTGCCCATCTTCATCGCCCAGCTCTCGCAAACGGGCATGACCTTTGCCGATACAGCCATGAGCGGGCTTTACAGCGCCCAGGCTCTGGCCGCGGTGGCCGTTGCGGGTTCCATATGGGCCCCTGTGGCCTTGCTTGGCATTGGCTGCCTGCTGGCGCTCTCTCCCCTGAGCGCGCAATTTGTTGGCTCAGGACGGCCTGATCGCGCGGCGCACCTGCTGCGGCAGGGCCTGTGGCTTACCCTGGCCATGAGCGTTGTGCTGGTGGGCTTTTATTATGCCATCTCGTTCCATCTGGAGCTTTTTGGGCTTGAGCCCGCGCTTGCAGACATGGCAGGGGCCTACCTGCGCGCCATCATGTGGGGTTTGCCGGGATTTCTGCTTTTTGTGAACCTGCGCAGCTTTCTTGAGGGCTTTTCCCGCACTCGTCCCGCCATGGTCATAGGCCTGCTCGGGCTGGCGCTTAATGTTCCCTGCAACTACGTGTTCATTTACGGCAAGTTCGGTTTGCCGGAGCTTGGCGGCGTGGGCTGCGGCGTGGCCTCTGCCATCAGCTTCTGGTTTATGGGCCTGTGCATGCTGTATTATCTGCGCCGCGACCCGCAGTATAAATGCCTGGGGCCGCTGTTTGCGCCTCTGTTCCGTGGCGGCAGCGCAGAAGAGCCGCGCTTTGACGGGGCGCTGGTCTTGCGGGTGTTCCGCATTGGCTTTCCCGGCGCGCTGGCCCTGTTTTTTGAAGTTTCGCTCTTTGCCCTCAGTGCCATTTTGCTGGCTCCTTTGGGTACGGTCATGGTGGCTGGGCATCAGATTGCCCTTAACTTTGGGGCGCTGGTGTTCATGGTGCCGCTTTCCATCAGCATGACGGCCACCATACGCGTTGGCCGCTACCTTGGGGCGCAGCAGGCCGAGCGCGCTAAAATTGTGGCCCGCACGGCCCTGACCCTGAGCGTTGTTTTTGCGTTGCTCATTGCTACCCTTACCGTGCTGTTCCGGCATAGTATTGTGGCCATTTATACCCAGGATGCGGCAGTGGCCGCCCTGGCCATGCAGCTCCTGCTCTACCAGGCCGCCTATCAGATTGTGGACGGCTTGCAGGTGACGGGCATAGGCATTCTGCGCGGGCATAATGATACGCGGATTATTTCTGTCATCTGCTTTGCAGCCTACTGGATTATCGGGCTGCCCTTGGGTTTTGCCCTGGCGCGTACAAATCTTCTGGTCCCCTCAATGGGGGCGGCGGGCTTTTGGATTGCCTACATCGTGGCCCTGGGATTCGGTGCGGCATGCTACCTCTGGCGGGTGCGGCATCTGCACTCGCTCACAACCGAAGACATGCTCCAGCGCGTGAAGCGTTAGAGCGGCATCATCGCCTTATCCCGACGTGCCAGAACATCTTTTTCTGCGGTCGGGCACCAGTATGAGCGTAAAAAGAGGCGCAGGCGGGCAAAGCCCGCCTGCGCCTCTTCAATACTGGTACGCTGGAGAAGAAATACCGTCAGGCCTTTAGCTGTTATTTGCGGAAGGCCTGCTTCCAGGTAAATTTTACTATGGACATCATATCCGTGAGGCTGCTCTTGCCGCCAAGCAGGCTCCCGGAACTTTTGCCCCGCGCGAGCGGGTCGAGCAGCGGCGGGATGGGGGTATTGCCTGAAATGGCAGGCTGCGCATCCTGCGCGGTGCGGGTGTTCTGCGTTGACTGGGCTGCGCCCTCGTGCTCGCCCCACAAGGGGATAACTGGCGAGGATGCGCCCTGCCCGGCGCGCAGATTACCTGCTCTGGCGGCAGAACCCTGCTGGGAGGGCATATCCGGTTCGTCCTCGTCGGCAAGGGCAATGCCAACTTGCCCGCGTTGCCGTGCTCCAGCCTGCGGGGCTGTGCCTGCTGTCTGAGCCTGATTGGCCTGCACATTGCCCATTTGAGCCTGACCCACCTGCATCAGGGGGTCATTTGTCCATTCTGCGGGCGCGCCTTCTGCGTCCCCACGCTCCTTGGCGGCCTGACGGCCTGCCCGCCACTGGCGTTCTGCCGCGTCTTCAAGCTTTTTGGCCTCGGCCTCGCGGGTCAGGGTTTCAAGCGTGGTGCGGATTTCTGCGCTCAAGGCTTCTGCATCAGCCCCCAGAGCCTGCTCAAGGCAGGCTTCCATGCTTTTCAGCATGTCGTCCGGGGTATCCGTTGCAAGGCAAATCTGCGCCATGCGCTCACTGATCTGTTCTCTGGGGGTGATTTCGTAGCCCTGAGCCAAAATTCCTGCTGCAAAATCAAAGTTGCCCTGGCGTATCTGCTGCAAGGCCTCGGACAAAAACGGGCTTCGCGCTGCGGGATCTTCCTGAAGCATGCGGGCATAAACAGCGCGGGCGCGGTTCCACTGCCGCGCGCGCACAAATGTGGCTGCCGCCAGCGAAAGATAGTGGCGGTAGCGGGCCATGTCGCCCTTGCCCTTCCACGCCGCGGCCATGCCCAGCTCCGCCTTGCCCTGAATAAGCGCGCCCCGCATGGCCCGCTGGAAAGCATTGATGGCGCTGTTCCATTTGCGCTGTTCAAGGCACTGCATGCCCACGCGAAAATAGTCTTCGGGCTGGCGAATGGGCTTGAGCAGGATGCCGTAGGTGGCCACGGCTTCGTCAAAGGCTCTGGTGTCTGCAAGGTGGGCGGCTTTTTCCAGATCATCAAGCGAAGAACGCGAGTTGGCCAGAAAATCAAGATGAGCCTTGAGCTGGCTGAAGGAGTAGGGCCTTGATATAAGGGCGCTTGCGCCGCAGCCAAGAGTGCGGAGCTGCTCCACCTCGCTGTCGTGGGGCAGAATCAGCAGAATGGGCATGTCGAGCAGCAGGGGGTGCAGACGCAGGATGGCGCAGAACTGTTCGCCGTCCATATCAGAAAGACGCTGCGAGCAGATGACCACATCGGGCTTGAAAGAAGGGGGAAATTCGTCAAGGCCAGCCAGCATGCGGGCTGCCGCCACGCCGGAGGTCAGACCTTCAATGCGGTCAACCCCGACTTCGCGCAATGCGCGTCTGTCCAGAGCGGCCATTGATTCGCTTTCGCTGAGAAGAAGAACATGGATCTGCCGTGGGCGGGTCATGCTTGTCCTTGTCGGAATAACCAGTTGAAAAGCTGCCGGCAGGAAGGGCAGGCAGTGGCTTCCGTAACTGCACTATACCCGCTGGAGCGGGCTTGCGCAAGAAAACAGGGCCGTGAAATTTAATGAAAGCCTGTCGCGAATGGGCGTAATGGCTTGTGCCTCCATAAAAAACACCTTGTCGCTGGTCGTGGCGGCAAGGTGTTTATGTGTCTGATCTGTCAAAACCAGCCTAATTGGCAAAGGGTATTATGCGCGCACGTTGCTGCGCATCCTCGCTGCCGCAATATTCCGGCGGGCAGGAAAGAACGGCGTGGCAGTATGGGCAGTGCAGCGTGCCATCTGCCCGTTCAAGGCGGATAAGCCCTCCCTCGTTTTCATAGCAGCGCGGGCAGAACGGCCCAAGATTTATGTCCTTGGCCTTGAGCCAGTAGAGGCCGTTGCGGCGGAACAGGTTGCTGGCAAGCTCAACGACTTCTTCAAGGGTCTTCAGGCGGGTCTGCAACAGGTTGAGCTCGTCGTGCAGGGCTATGCTGCGCGATTGCACTTCCATAAGCAGGCGGCGGGCCTGTTCGACATGCCCGGAGGCAAAAAGGTCGTTGATTTCTTTGAATAGTCGATAGTGCAGCATGGTTCGCTTCCCCATTGCTGCTAATAATCGGAGCAAGACGCTATATCTTTAGGGAACGGAAATCGGCTATTGGCGCGGGCTGAAAAAATTTACCCATGATTTTAGCCAGTTGGTGAGGAATTTTTTATTTAGAATATTTTTAGAGTTCTGGAAAAAAACTGGATTTGCCGGGTGCAGGCTTGCCCGCAAGGGCTGCTGTATTGCCTCTGAAAAGTGCTGCCTGTATGAAAAATGGGGGAAACAGGAGGTGCCCAAACCCACGCGCGCAATCAAGCAACGCGGATGTGGCAAAGATAAAGAGAATTGTTGCGGCTGGTTACATCTTGCGGCGTGAAACCGGGTCAAGAGAACGCAGCATCTCGCGGTATCGGGTTTCTTCATCCGCGGAGAGGGAGGGGGGCAGCTCGCCGTGGCGCAACAGGGCGCCGCCCAGCATATCCGCCTCTTTTTGGGCGCCGACGCGGCGCACCATGTCGGTGGCGGCATCAGGAATCGGCGTGGTAACTTCCACGGCAGTGCTTTGTTCTGCCCGCTGCTGCTCCTCGGCAGAAAGGCGCAGTACTTCCTCCTCCACCAGAATGGGCGCCCCTGCGCGCATGGCCAGGGCAATGGCGTCCGAGGGGCGGCAGTCCACCCGCGTTCTGCCTTCCGGGCCGGAAAGCACAAGCACCGCGTAGAAGGTGCCTTCGCGCAGATCGTTGATCTCCACGCGTCGCAGTTCGGCCTTAAAGGCTTTGAGCGTCATGAGAAAGAGGTCGTGCGTGAGAGGGCGGGGCAGGCTTTCGTTGTTGAGCACCAAAGAAATGGCCATGGCCTCCATGGCTCCTACCCAGACGGGCAGCACGGCATCGCCGCTGGCTTCGCGCAACACCACGATGGGCGTTTTGCTCTGCGGGTCGATGGTGAGGCCGAAAACGCGCATTTCTACCATGGTTCCCCCAATCGTTGGGCCATGAGGCTGTGTTTCTTTGCCTCGGTAATGCTCACCCGTACCATGTAGCCCGTGTGGTCCACTTGCGATGGCAGTTCCACATGCACGGGCGCGCCGTAGGGGTCGCGGCCTTGCCAGCTTGGCTCCGGCCCCTGGCCTTCCTTGGGGCTGCGGTTTTCGATCAGCAGGGTGGTTTCCCCGCCCACCCGTTGCTGCAACCAGCGCGCGCCAAGTTCATCCTGAAGGGCCTGGAGGCGCAGCAGCCTGTCCTGGGCCACATCGGCGGGAATTTTGTCGGGGAAGAGCGAGGCCCGCGTTCCCGGCCTGTCCGAGTAACAAAAGGAGAAGCTGGACATGAAGTTGCTGGCGCGCATCATCTGCAGCGTGTCCTGAAAATCCTGCTCGCTTTCACCGGGAAAGCCCACAATAAGATCAGTGGAGAGGGCCAGATCGGGCCGGGCGGCGCGCAGGCGCTCCACCAGATCAAGAAAGGCCGCGCTGTCGTAGCGGCGTTTCATGCGGGCCAGCACAGCGTCCGAGCCTGCCTGCATGGGCAGGTGCAGGCGGGGGCAGAGCTGGGGCAGTTCCGCAAAGGCGGCGATATCTTCCGGCCCCATATCCTTGGGGTGCGGGGTAACGTAGCGCAGGCGTTCAAGGCCCGGCAAGGCGGCAACCTTGCGCAGCAGAGCGGCAAAGCTCGTGCCGTCGCCGCTTTTATCCTGCCCGAATGCGTTGACGTTCTGCCCAAGCAGGGTGATTTCTCTCGCGCCGTTGTCGATCAGCGCCTTGCATTCGTCAAGAATGGCCGTGCTGCTGCGCGATTTCTGGCGGCCCCGGGTGAAAGGCACAATGCAGTAGGCGCAAAAATTGTCGCAGCCCTGCATTATATTGGCATAGGCCACAGAGCCGCTGACCACGCCGGGTTCGGTTGTGCCCTCGCGCTCCACATACTGGCTTGTAAAATCAAGCAGGGAGAGGCGCTGGGCGGGGTTTTCCAGCAGACGCTCGATGGCTTGCGGGGCATTACCTATGCCGTCGCTGCCCGCCACAAGGCGTACCTGGCTTTCTTTTTCAAAGATGCTTTCGCCAAGCTGCTGGGCCACGCATCCGGCCACGCACACCAGCACTGCAGGGTTGCCGCCCGAAACCTGACGGATGCGGCCAAGCGTGCTCATAACCTTTTGTTCCGGCTTTTCACGCACGGAACAGGTATTGACCACCACCACCTGGGCGTCTTCAAGCGGCGCTTCAAAAAAACCGCGCGCGCCGAGGGCACGCCCCAGCCAGTGGGAGTCGTGCACGTTCATCTGACAGCCAAAAGTGATGATATGGTAGGTCTTTTCAATCATGATCTTGTATTACTGCTCAATGTCCAGGTCTGCATCGTACATGCCATGCGCGCCTTCTTCTTCAAGGGCGGCCACGCGGTCTTCAAGCCAGTCAAGCACGGCGCGGGCCGTGTGGTAGTTGAGCAGCACACGGCTGTGGATGCAGCGGTTCACTTCGCGCGCGTCCACCTCGCCGGGGGTCATTTCGTGGCCGATGGAGCCGTCGGGGGCCACCAGCTGCTCAGAGAAAGCGGGCAGGGCATCGCTTTCGTGATAAAAATTCATTTCGATCTCGCCCTGCGGGTTTATGCCGCCCCAAACGCCGTGGGCTGTTTGCAGTCTTGCGTTTTCATCCATCTGATATTTATAGCGGATCTTTGCGGGGTGGTCACTGGGCTTGTTCATGCGGCATCCTTGTGGTGTGTGGTATCAGGGGCCTGGCCGCAGGCTGAGGCTCCGTTAGCAACGACATCAGCTGTGCGGCAATTGCATATGATAAAAAAGAGGCCCTGCCAAGTAAAGGCAACATGCTGTTCGCGCAGGGGGCGGCATTGCTTCGCATGCATCATGCCCGGTCGGCCCGCTGTAAAAAATTTGGAGCGAAAGAATCAAATCACCGCAAAAAGCAGCGCCAGCCCGGCTCTGCGGCCCATGCAACAGCCTTGCTGCGGCAAACATGCTCTTGACGATGTGCCTTGCATGGATAGAATATCTGCTGCGGCTCATAAGCACGGCCAGGCGCGGCAGCGCGCGGGCTAATCAGGCAATGAGCATCCAAGGAGAACAAGTGAGCGAGGCAAGCAGCAAACCGTATGAAATCCGGCGGCATGAAATGCAGCCCTACTTTGATCTGGAAGCCTTCATGTCCATGAGCAAGGAAACGCGCCTTGGCGGTGCTATTCTTGAACGCCTTGTGGGCCTGTGGGGCGAATGGCTGCCGCAACTGAACGTCTGTGAGATTGCGGCTGGCAAAATTTCGTATCTGGCTGTCTGGCTGCCGGAAGAAGTGGAAAATTTTGTGGATGAAGCCTGGGGCAAATCTGCCTCTGACGGCTTTATGATCAACAACCTTGCCCAGTTCATGTGCATGGCCGCCGTGCAGGAAGCCCTGCCCCAGGTGGAAGACGCCGGTTGCGCGCCTTCACCGCGCCCTACAGAAACGCTGCGCGAGGCGCTGGCCTCCTTGGGCATTGAATACCGCGAGGCATTCGGCACCCTTACGCGCCGTTATGCCGTGGTGACGCACTATCCCTTCAAGGGCGGCTGCGAGATTTGCCATCTTCAGGCCCAGTGTCCCAAGGGGCAGGGTCAGGCTGAAAGCCCGAGCATTCTTTTGCCGGGGCATGAGGCGGAAGCGGGCGATAACTAGGTGCTGGAACGGGCGGCTGTTTCTGAAAATGCCGTTTCTGCTCCCGGCTGCGCGCCGCAAAGCGCGGGCCACAGCCATGTGGGGCACAGAATGCTTTTCGGCAACAGCCGCTAACGGCCTTCCATCACTAGGGTGCGGGTTACTCCGGCCGGGGTGCGCACCACAAGTTCCACAGTGCGGGCATTGCGGGCAACCGATTCAACGAGGCAGGTTTCCGTGGCGTCCTTGTCATAGTTGCGCACATCCACCGTGTCGCCCTTGGAGGGAACACGGTCGGGGATGACCTCGACAAGGTCGGCGGAATCGGCGTCAAAGCCGTCCCAGGCCAGCGCGGGTATGGTCATGCAAAGGCAGCCCAGCAGGGCGGCTCCGAATAGCAGGTGTTTCATGCAAGCATGTGTAAATCCATTTGCCCCTCTTGGCAACTGTGCCGCCCCCGGTGAAGAACTCGCGCCACTGGCGCACCCCGCCCCCCTGTGCGATGGTCATGGCCGCGTGGTGCGGTATCTGCGTCTTTCGGTCACTGACCGCTGCAACCTGCGCTGCACCTATTGCCGCAGCGAGATAAACCAGAAGTTCATTCCGCACCCCAAGGTGTTGCGCTATGAAGAAATGGCGCGCCTTGTGGGCATGATGGCCGCACTGGGCGTTTCCAAGGTGCGGCTTACCGGGGGCGAACCCTTTGCCCGCAAGGGCTGCGACGAACTGCTGCATATGCTGCATACGCGCTACCCATCCCTTGATCTGCGCCTGACCACCAACGGCACCCTGCTTGAGCCGCACATTTCGCTGCTGCGCTCAGTGGGGGTGAGCGCCGTAAATCTTTCCCTTGACAGTTTTGACCGCGAAACCTTTGCCAGAGTGACCGGGCGCGACCTGCTGCCCGCTGTTCTCGCCTCGCTCGACGGGCTGCTGCAAGCGGGTATTCGCGTAAAAATCAACGCCGTTGCCATGCGCGGCGTCAATGACGGGCAGATGGACGATTTTGTTCATGCCGTGCGCACTATGCCCGTTGATCTGCGCTTTATCGAATTTATGCCCATGGGCAGCGGCACCCTCTGGGGGCCGGAGACGTTCTGGTCTGCCGCAGACATCCGGGCCGAGGCCGAGCGCCGCGTGCGCCTTGATCCCGTGCAGGACAGCAGCGCGGAGGCTGGCCCCGCCAAGATGTTTGCCGTGCAGGGCGGCAAGGGCCGCATGGGATTTATCACCGCGGTATCCTGCCATTTTTGCGGCACGTGCAACCGGCTGCGGCTCACCAGCGACGGCAACCTGCGCACGTGCCTGTTTGACGACAGGGAATATCACTTGCGGGGGCTTCTGCGTAATCCGCGTTTTGATGACGAGCATCTGGCCCGCGTGGTGCGTTTGGCCTGTGCTGGCAAGCCCATCGGTGCCGATCTGCTCAAGGCCCGCAAAAAAGGCTCCGCCGTGGCCGATAAACAGATGGTGGGCATTGGCGGTTGATGTCGGCGATCGGAGCGTAACCTCACGGCTGCGACTGCCTGTCAGCCTTCACTGGCCGGGAGCTTCTGTTGCAGGCAGACTGGCCCTCAGCCCAGCCGCACGGCAAGATTCACGTCGTCATCAAAATCCAGCGTCATGTATCCGTTGGCGGGATCGCGCACGTAGGCCAGGTATTCCGGGCTGTCGGCCGCGTCATCGGCGATCACTAGAGCGCCGGTGCGCAAACCAGTTTCTGCCAGTTTCAGAATATCGCAATACAGGGCCTTTGCCCCGTCGAGCAGCAGCATGTCTATATGCTGTGGCAGGTTGCTGCCCAGGGTTTGCAGGGCATCGCCAGAGCGAATTTCCACCAGATCGGCCAGTCCGGAAGTTTGCAGATTCTGCTGCGCCCGCGCCACTTTTGAGGGTTCAAACTCGCTTGTAATCATCTGGCCGCCACCGTTGTCGCGCAGGGCTGCGGCAAGAAACAGGGTGGAAATGCCGAATGAGGTGCCAAATTCCACCACTACTCGCGCATTGCTGCAGCGCGCCAGCATGTACAGAAGTTCGCCGGTTCTGCGGGAAACGGGAATGGCAAAGTTTTTCAGGCTGGCATAAAAACCGGCATATGCGGTTTTGCAGCCTTTTTGCTGTTCCAGCGCTTGGGCGCTCAGGCCTGTTGCCGCACAAATATCTTCGATCGTGGTTGTTTCCGCCTGGGTAAGCAGGGTATCAAGCAGATGGGCCAGTGGTTGCGTGCTGAGGCTGTTCATGTGTTGCTCCTTGTTATGGTTGCACGCCTGTGCGTGTATGGGTAGAATATGACGAAATATTCACATTTTACCATTCGCATTGCGCCGCATCCATGAGCAAATACCAAGAAACGAAAATTATTCAACGAAAACAACCACGTCAGGCACGGTCTGCCGATGTGGTGGCCGCGATTCTTGAGGCTGCCGCTCGCGTTTTGGCCACTGAGGGAGCGCAGCGTTTTACCACTGCACGCGTGGCCGAACGGGCCGGGGTCAGCATTGGTTCGCTGTACCAGTATTTTCCCAACAAAGCGGCCATACTTTTTCGGCTTCAGTGTGAGGAATGGCGGCAAACCACCAGCCTTTTGCAAACCATTCTGCAAGACGCGGGCATGCCGCCGCTGGATCGGCTGCGTACACTTGTGCACGCCTTTGTGACGTCGGAATGTGAAGAAGCAGCCATGCGCGCGGCCCTGCACGACTCTGCGCCCCTTTACCGACATGCGCCGGAAACAGCAGAAATCAAGGCCGAGAGCCGCCAGATTTTTTCAGATTTTGTGGCCGAGGCCTTGCCCCTCGCCACAGAAAGCCAAAGGGCATTGGTCGCGGAGTTGACCTCTGTAACTCTGGCTGCGGCGGGCAAACACTTTTCCTCGCAAGGGCGCAGCCCGCAGGAAAACGAGGCCTGTGCCACAGCCGTGGCAGACATGCTTTGCGCCTATTTCAGCGCCATTGCTCAGGGGCCGCTAGCCTGCCCGCAGGCGGGGGATGGGCCATACACGGCAAGCGCCATTTGAAACCCTTCGCCTTTCAGTCTATGCTCTGGCGGTAGCAACCTTTACTTCTCGCAAGGAATCCATGATCGCCTATCTTGAAGGCCGCCTGGCCGAAATATGGGGCAATGCCTGCCTGATCGTTACCGAAGGGGGCGTGGGGTACGAAGTGGCCCTGCCCGCCCACACGCTTGCCAGTCTGCCCGGCAGGGGGGAACCCCTGGCGCTGTACACCAGCCTTGCCGTGCGTGAAGACGCGCTGGAACTCTTTGGTTTTGCCACCTTTGAAGAGCGCCAGACCTTTGAAGTGCTGGTTTCCATCTCCAAGGTGGGCGCGCGCACTGCCCTTGGCATCCTTTCCATCTTCCGGCCCGACGACCTGCGCCGGGTTGTGTTTGAGGATGATGTGCTGGCTCTTACCCGCGTTTCGGGCATCGGCAAAAAAACCGCCGAGCATGTTTTTCTTGAGCTGAAATACAAGCTCAAGGTCGAGGACGCCCCGCAGGCGGCGGCGCTGACCACCGGGGTGCGCCCCGGCTCTGTATTCCGCGATGTGCTGGACGGCTTGGGCAATCTTGGCTACGAGCCGGACGAATGCGCGCCCCTGGTCAAAAAACTGCTGCACGAAGAGCCTGATCTGGATGTGACAGGCGCTCTGCGCGCCACCCTCAAGGCTCTTGCCAAGGGGAAGGTCTGATGACCGATCTTGCGAACCCGTGCGTTGCGGAGTGCACCACAGGCATTGACGAAAGTGTACGCCCGCACAGCCTTGACGACTTTATCGGGCAAGATGAACTGCGCGCCAATCTGCGCGTGTATCTGGGGGCTGCGCGCGAGCGCGGCAAAGCGCTGGACCACACGCTTTTTTACGGCAATCCTGGGCTTGGCAAAACCACGCTGGCGCAGATCATGGCCTCCGAGCTGGGGGTCAATCTTATCTGCACCTCCGGGCCGGTGCTTGAGCGCAGCGGGGATCTTGCCGCCATCCTCACCAATCTGAACAGGCACGACATCCTTTTTGTGGATGAAATCCACCGCATGCCCATTGCCGTGGAAGAAGTGCTGTATCCTGCCATGGAAGATTTCAAGCTCGATCTGGTCATCGGGCAGGGGCCTGCGGCGCGCACGGTCAAGATTGACCTTGAGCCCTTTACTCTTGTGGGGGCAACTACGCGCATGGGCTTGATTTCTTCGCCCCTGCGTGACCGGTTCGGCATTGTGGCGCGGCTGGAATATTACAGCCCGGACGACCTTGCCCGCGTGGTGCAGCGCACGGCGCGCATCCTGGGCGTGGAGGTCTCCACTGACGGGGCGGCGGAAATTGGCCGCCGTTCACGCGGCACGCCCCGCATTGCCAACCGCCTGTTGCGCCGGGTACGCGACTTTGCCCTGGTGCACGGTGACGGCCTGGTGACTGGCGAGCAGGCTTCGGCGGCGCTCAAGCGCATGGACGTGGACGAGCTGGGGCTGGATCAGATGGACCGCAAACTGCTGGAGGTGCTCATCAAGCACTATGACGGCGGCCCGGTGGGCATCAAAACTCTGGCAGTGGCCTGCTCGGAAGAAGTGCGAACTATTGAAGATATTTACGAGCCATATCTTATCCAGTGCGGCTTTTTAAAGCGCACCCCGCGTGGGCGCATGGCAACAGCTTTGGCTTACAGGCACTTGAAAATGCTGCTTTCTTAGGTGTATGATCTGCCCGGCCAGTTTTTTACACCGTACTGAATGAAAAGGCGGAGAAAGCATGCGGTTGCAAGTAATTGAAGGAAAATTCAGCGTCTGCAAGGTGGAAAACCTGCGCGCCGTCAATTTTCATGTGCCGTGGCTGTTTGTGGGCAAAACTGATGCGGAAATTTCGGTGGTCTGCCTGACTGCGGATGTTCCCCACGCCACCCTGGCAAGGGAGGACGGCTGGCGCGCACTGCGCGTAGCGGGGCAGATGGATTTTGGCCTTACTGGTGTTATGGCGGGTTTGTCCACTGTGCTGGCGCAGGCGGGCATCAGCATTTTTGCCGTGTCCACCTTTGATACGGATTATATATTGATGAAGGCTGAAAAGCTTGCCCCGGCCATTGAGGCGTTGGAGGCGGGCGGCCACACCGTGGAACGCGCTGCCTTGTAAAAGATCGGTCGGCGTACGCAGGATGCCGGATTCCGTTTTTGAGAAGATTTGCCGCTGGTGGCGCAGAGGCGCAGCGGGGGGCAGGACAGAATAAAAAATCGGGGGAAGGGGCTTTGTGGCCCCTTCCCCCGATTTGCTTGCTATACGTCGATCTTGCCAGCGCGAGCCGCGTTGAGCACGGCCATGAGGGCCACGCCCACATCGGCAAAGACGGCTTCCCACAGGCCGGAAAGGCCCACGATGCCCAGCGCCATGAACAATCCCTTGATGCCCAGCGCCATAACAATGTTCTGCCACACAATTGTGCGCGTGCGGCGCGCAATGCGCAGCAGCTCTGGCAGGCGGGCGGGGTTGTCGTCCAGAATGACCACATCGGCGGTTTCAATGGCGGCTTCCGCGCCAAGACCGCCCATGGCCACGCCCACCCCTGCCGTTGCCAGCACCGGGGCATCGTTGATGCCGTCACCCACAAAGATGGTATTCTTCACCGGGCCAAGGGCTTCAAGCGCTCCGGCCTTGTCTTCGGGCAGCAGGTCTGCGCGCAGGGTGTCCAGCTTCAGGCGCTGGGCCACGGGGCGGGCCTGTTCTTCCCTGTCGCCCGTGAGCATGGCGATATTCTGGATGCCCAGGCGGCGCAGTTCCTGAATGGCTTCGGGCGACTGCGGCTTGATGCGGTCTGCCACCACCAGCGCACCCAGCAGCTTGCCGCCCTTGGCGACCTGCACCACGCTGCCGGGCATGGCAACTTCCATGGGGGCAATGCCACGGCTTGTGAGCAGGGCGGCGTTGCCCGCCAGAAGTTCATCGCCGCCAGCAGCGGCAGCCACGCCCATGCCGGGGATTTCTTCCATGCTGGTGAGCAGTGCATCATCAACCGTGATGCCTTGCTGTTGCGCCGCGCGCATGACAGAGCGGGCAATGGGGTGGTTGGAGCGGCTCTCTGCCAGCGCTGCGGCGGTCAGCAGTTCATTGGGGGCAATACCTTCGGCGGGCAGCACGGCGTTTACTTCAAATACGCCTTCGGTGAGGGTGCCGGTTTTGTCCAGCGCAGCTACGCGGATGTCGCGCAGGCTGTCGAGCACCGCGCCGCCCTTGATGAGTATGCCCCGGCGCGAAGCAGCGCCAATACCGCCAAAGTAACCCAGCGGAATGGAAATAAGCAGGGCGCAGGGGCAGGAAATGACCAGCAGCACCAGAGCGCGGTAAATCCACTGAGAGAAGGGGCCAAGCCCGAACAGAGGGGGCAGCACCGCCACCAGAAAAGCAATGCCCGTTACTGCGGGGGTGTACCAGCGGGCCATACGAGTGATGAAGCGCTCCGTCGGGGCCTTGCGGGCCACGGCGTTTTCCACCATTTCAAGAATACGGGCTATGGACGAATCGGCAAAAGCCGTTGTCACTTCAACCCGCAGGGCCGCGTTAAGATTGATGGTGCCAGCAAGTACACGACTGCCGGGAGCTATGCGCTGGGGCACTGATTCGCCCGTGAGCGGGGATGTGTCCACCTGCGAATCGCCTTCAAGCACGGTGCCGTCCAACGGAATTTTTTCGCCGGGGCGCACAAGAATGTGACTGCCGGGGCCAAGGGCTTCGGGTTCCACATCGCGGGTAGCGCCGTTATCCAGCATTTCGTGGGCAATGCTGGGCCGTGCGGCCAGCAGGGCCTTGACCGAACGGCGCGAGCGCCCGGCGGCGCGCTCCTGCACAAATTCACCCACGCAGTAAAACAGCATGACGCCAACGGCTTCCGGCAACTGCCCGAGGGCTATGGCAGCGATTGTTGCGCCGCCCATGAGCGTGAATTCGTTGAAAAAGTCCTTCTTCAGGATGCTTTGCGCCCCTATGCGCAGGACATCATAACCACACAATATATATGGCAGGGCGTAGAAGATGCCAATGACCAACCAGTTGGGCATGATCTCGGCAAGACGTTCATCCGCGACCATACCAATGGCGAAAAGCACGGCGGATATTGCCATAATGGCGATTTCGCGCCTTTCGTGGTCGTGCCCGTGTTCATGCTCGTGCCCATGATCATGGCAGCAGGCGCAGGCGTGATCCTGGTCGCGATCGCTCGGTTCTTCCGGCGCGCATGATGCGCAGCATGCCTTCATGGGCAAGGGGCTAAGCTTGGTGGATTCCATTCAAATCTCCTGACTTTATGCGGGGCTGCCAGCGGGTTGCGCGGCATCGTCTTCTGTGTCGTCTGCCTGATCGGCTGGGACGGGAATATGCTTCTGCTTGAAGAATTCGTGGATGCTGGTGTTGTGCGAAATACCCGGCAAGGCCGCAGCATCCTGAGCAATCTGCGGGCAGTCGGCCAACTCGCGGGTTGTCAGCGCCAGAGCATCGCGCACACAGTCTGTGGGATCCTGCGGCAGGCGATAATAAACCCAGCGACCATTCTTGATGCTCTCGATCAAACGCGCCTGCCGCAGGATAAAGAGGTGTTTGGAGGTGGTGGATGCCGCGAGCCCCAGGAGCGTTGTTATCTCGCAAACACACAGGGGCCGCAGGCGCAGGGCCATGAGTATTCGAAGGCGGTTTTCGTCGCCAAGCGCGCGAATGGCGGAAATGTAGCTGAGCATAAGTACTCCGTAGGGATGGTGGAGGTGGATGTCCTTTTCATTTCGTTGTGTGACGAAATATAAGAAGTGGAGCTTTTGAAGTCAAGCATATTTCGCCAACTGACGAAATGATAGCGTGCACATTATATGAAGGGACAAACGATTGAGTGGCAAGTTTGTGGGGGGGGTGAAGTGTGCCCTTGCTGCGTGCCATGCGAAGATTGATCTAGCAGTGCGGGAGTGTTGCGCATTGAACGGCGATGGGGGCGCGCTGGTGGATGGGCAATGGTTGTGGTAGGGTGAGGGTATGGTTGTGGTAGTATGGAAATCCCCCTGAAATTGGCTTTTGGCGGGGGATTTGCCTGAATGTTTGTACAAAAATGGTTTTTGTGTTGACACGAAAGGGGTGTTTGCTTAGAGTGCATTTCTCGCGTCACGGGATCGACACATTGAGTCTCGGCGAAATTCGCCAAGATGTAAAAAATGTGGTTGACTTGTGGATCGAGGGGGAGCATAACCGCTCCTCGCGATTGAAGAAAACGACTTGGCTTCACGGTGAAACGAAAGTTTCAGGAAATGAAAAAAAGTGGTTGACTTCGAAAGCGAAGAGGAGCATAACCGCTCCTCGCGATTGAAGAAAAACGACTGGCTCCACGGTGAAACAAAAAGTTTCACGGAACGGAAAAAGTTGTTGACTTCGAAAGCAAAGGGGAGCATAAACGCTCCTCGCGCCTTGAGAAAACGACTGACGGTCGCCGCGA